>NZ_VOSM01000010.1 GCF_007997015.1 Lujinxingia vulgaris | reverse complement strand
AAAACGCTTGCTGTCCGACAAGGCATTGAACATGCCCTGTCTGGATTCCTATGAACTTTTCAAAGAGCGTCGAGAACCTGTCTCGACTTTGCCTCGCGTTACGCCGTGTTTCTTTCTGGCGCCCCGTCGAGGGATGCGGAACTTACTGTCCGCGTTTCGTGCTGTCAAGATGTTTTTCGATAATTTTGAAAGTTTCTAAAATTTCGAAAAGCCATGTTGACGTTGCTCGCTGCGGCCCGTGTTGGCGTCGCGTTGAACGGAGGCGGTTTCTATGTTGCTGCTTTCGCCTCGTCAAGGATGTTTTCGCATCCTTTTTCCCTTTCGTTGTGAGCCGCGTTTGCGGCCCCCGTCGTCGGGAGGCGCTTTATGGGCGATGGCGCCGATTGGGTCAAGGAGTTTTGCGATTTATTTTCCCGTTTTTTGGACCGGATTCGCTAAGCTACTGAAATCGTTCAGGAGCACCTGAAAGACCACGCCTGTGGGACGCTCGATCGGAGCGAAGATCGCGGCATATTGGACGATCTTTGACGATCCGGGGTGATCATCACGCCACACTACCGGCGTATGTGGCGGCTACACCGGTGCGTATCGTCCTACACAGCTCGGGTCGCTCCTTATATACAGGGGGTCGATTCAGCGACACGCCGCCTGTGGGCGGCGCCCTCTCTTAAGGATGATCGATGCGCATCATTGCCGGCTCCGCCCGCGGCCGTAAACTTGCCAGCCTCCCCACTGACGCGATCCGACCCACCAGCGATCGGGTAAGGGAGTCGCTCTTCTCGATCCTGGGCGATGTTCACGATCTTGTGGTGGTGGATGGTTTTGCCGGCAGCGGCGCGCTGGGGCTGGAGGCGATCAGCCGGGGCGCGCGTCGTGCGTACTTCTTTGATCGCTCCGGCCGCTCCACCGCGTTGATCAAAGAGAACGCGCAGCGCACCCGCGCCGGTCGGCGAGCGATCATAGAGCGTTGTACGTTCAACCAGGGACTGGAGGAACATCTGGGCGAGGAGACGCCTGATCTCTGGTTCCTCGATCCGCCCTACCACACCACGCTCGCGCATAAGGCGTTGGAGAAGATGGCGACGAGTCCGCGGGTGACCGCCGGGGCGCTGGTAGTCTGGGAGTCGGATGTCGAAGAGGCCGTTCCCCATATGCCGGCGTTCGAGCTTGAGGATGAGCGCATCTACGGGCGCACACGTATTCAGTTTCTTCGTCGACGCGATGATGCATCGATCGGTGACGCGCAGCCGGTTGATGATGAAGATTCGACGACGTCTTAAACCCGACACTGCCGCGCCCGCAGTTGCTGCGCGCCGCTCTTTCCCTTAATCATCAGTCTTTACGACCTCGCCGCACCCTGCGGCCCGGGGCACAACCGAAGGATATGACGTATGCCGCGAAAGGCGATCTACCCGGGAAGCTTCGATCCTCTGACCTACGGTCACATCAGCATCATTGAGCGGGGGCTCAAGATCTTTGATGAGGTGATCGTGGGGATCGCGATCAACATCCGCAAGACACCGCTCTTTACCAGTGAGGAGCGCATCGAGCTTATCCGCCAGTCTTTCCCTGACGAGACGCGGCTGAAGATCGAAACCTTTGAGGGGCTCCTGGTCGACTATGCTGCCGAGCGGGGTTGCGAGGTGATCTTACGAGGCCTGCGCGCGGTCAGTGACTTTGAGTACGAGCTGCAGATGGCCAACATGAACCGCAAGCTCAACGAAGAGATTGAGACGGTCTTTTTGATGACCGAGGAGTCTCATTTCTACGTAAGCTCGGGGCTGGTCAAAGAGGTCGCGCGCTTCGGGGGATCGGTGCGTGAGCAGGTTCCGCCACACGTGCAGGAAGCTCTCAAAGCGAAGTTTGCTCAGGATTAAGACGACTCCGCCTTCTATGGGCGCATCATACCAATGAACTGTGGCTCCCTGCGGGGCCGCTCTATTTCGATAAGGATATGCCGTGATCAAACTCAGCCACCGCATCGGTCAGGTCGAGCCCTCTCCGACGCTCGCGATCACCGCGCGCGCCAAAGAGCTCAAAGCCCAGGGCGTCGATATTGTCAGCTTTGGCGCTGGCGAACCCGATTTTGATACGCCGCAGCCCGTGGTGGATGCGGCGGTGGCGGCGCTGCGCAGCGGTAAGACACGCTACACGCCGGCGCCCGGGCTGATGGAGCTTCGCCAGGCGATCGCAGCGAGTTATGCCAGCCGCGGGCGAAAGGTGGCGGCCAACGAGGTGATCGTGACCGTCGGTGGCAAGCAGGCTCTCTACAACGCCACCCAGGCGATCTTCGATGAGGGCGATCGCGTGCTGATCCCGGCGCCTTACTGGGTGAGCTATCCGGCGCAACTTCGGCTGGCGGGTGCCGAGCCTGCGATCATCGACACGCGCGCCGAAGATAACTTCAAGCTCACAGCCTCAAGCCTGCGCGCTGCGCTCGAAGAGGGGCCCTGCCGCGGGTTGATCCTCTGCTCCCCCTCCAATCCCACCGGGGCGACCTACTCCGCCGATGAGCTGAGCGCGCTGGCCGCCGTGCTCAAGGACTTCCCCGAGGTCGTGGTCTTTTACGACGCGATGTACGACGAGCTCTACTACGATGGCGAGATCGCCCCGGACCTTGTGGCCTCGGCGCCCGAGCTTGAGGGGCGCGTGATCACCTTTAACGGGTTCAGCAAGACCTACGCGATGACCGGCTGGCGCCTGGGCTACGCGATCGGACCGGTGGAGGTGATCGCGGCGATGGGCACGCTGCAGAGCCAGTCGACCTCCAACGCTACCTCCTTTGCGCAGTACGGCGCGCTGGCGGCCTTTGAGCTCGACGCGGCGGTGCTGGCCGAGCGTCGTGCTGCCTTTGCAAAACGCCGCGACCTCATCGTGGGGATGCTGCGCGAGATCGACGGGGTGGTCTGCCCCGAGCCCACCGGCGCGTTCTATGCCTTCCCGGACTTCTCGGCTTACATTGGCGAGGGAGAGGGCAAGTTCGCCGATGATCTCGCGCTGACGCAATACCTTCTCGAAGAGGCGCGCGTGGCGGTGGTGCCGGGCTCGGCCTTCGGTTATCCGGGCGGGTTGCGGCTGAGCTACGCGACCAGCGAGGCGCTGATCGAAGAAGGCGTGCGGCGCATGCATCAGGCGCTCAAAGCCTACGCCGGCTAAGCGATCTGCCCGATCGAAGTCATAAAAAAAGCCGCGCCCCCTTCCGGGGCGCGGCTTTTTTCATTGTAACGCGGACGTGTCTTAAAGGGCGCAGGATGCGGGCACCGCGTCGAGTACGCCGTTGCGGCATTCCAGGGGCACGCCGCACTCCGGACAGGGATTGCCCGGGCAGAAGCTCACCACGGGGAGCGCCTCACACAGGCCGGTCTGCTCGTTGCAGGTGTAATTGACGTCCTGCCCGTTGGGATCCTTGGCGTTGGTGGGGCAGTCCGAGGTGCTGGTGCAGGTGAAGACGTCGGGATCACCGCTGCAGTTATTGTCGATGCCGTCGCAGACCTCAGCCTCACCCGGGTTGATGTCGGGGTTGGTGTCGTCGCAGTCCTCCTGGGGGAACTGGCAGTTACGGCGGTCGGTGCCGGGCTGACCGTAGCCGTCTTCATCCTCATCGATGCAGGGGAAGGTGGGGGTGATTCCGCGCACCGTGCAGGTGTTGTCGGTGGAGCAGACAAAACGCGGGGTCAGGCAGTCCTCGTCGCTCTCGCAGTAAAAGACGCCCTCTTCGGAGGCGTCAAAAGCCACCGAGCAGGCCGCGGCGTAGAGGGTCAGCGCCAGAAGAGCCAGCGCGGAAAGTAGAAGGCGAAGTCGCATGATCGTCCTCAATCTGAAGTCACGCGGGCGCTTAAGCCCGCGGAGGTCGCAAAAAGTCGCGAAGCCTTTAGAAGCGCAGCCGCGCGCCCACACCCACACCGTCAGTGCTTACGCTGGGGCTGAGACGCACCGCGCGGTACCAGGGCTGGTCGCCCTGGCCCACGGCCAGCTCTTCAGCGTCATCGCCGTCGAGCACAAAGAGCAGCACGCTGGTCACCGCCAACCCGCCCGAGAGCACATAGAAGACGTTGGCCGAGAGCGCGTCGCTCTCAATGTCGCGCTGCAGGCGCTGGGCCTCGCGCTGGGTCAGATCGGTGTAGGTACCGTCTTCGTTGCGGCTGTACTGCTCGATCTCGGCCAGGCCATCGTCGACCTTCAACCCGAAGAAGATGCCCGTACCCAGGCTCACCGCCGAGAGACCGGCGGTGGCAAAGGCCATGATGCGGCGCACATCGACGTCGCGCTCCACGTAGCCGGGATCTTCGGGGCGGCGATCGCGCACGCCGAAGACGTCATTGACGCCGGCCTGCACCGCATCGAGCACCGCCGAGAAGGAGCCCAGATCGGAGTTGGTGTGGTAGTTCAAGAAGAGGCGGTCGCGCACATCGAAGTAGTCGATGTTCAGCGTGTAGCCCATACCCGAGCGGCTCACGCGAGCCTGGACGATGCGGTCGACCTGGGCGGCGCGGCCCACGTTGGCCAGACACAACGACTCGGCCGAGCAGTACTCCGGATCGCGATCCTGGATCGCCGGCAAAAGATCGGCATCCCCGAAGACAGCGATGTTGGGGATCGTGCTCACCGCTTCGCGCAGCGCTTCCTGGAGCGCCTCGCGATCGCCGGAGCTAAGCCCGGAGAGGGGCACGGCGAGCACACCGACCGCCGGCACGTTGGTGCCGGCCGGGGTTTCCTCAAACTCCTGGACGTCTTCCACATCGAAGGTCATGCCATCTTCATCAATGGGCTCGACGTCTTCTTCATCGAAGGTCATGCCCTGGGCCAGGGCGGTGGCCGGCAGCAGGGCCAGAGCCAGCGCCAGGGCGATCAGCGCCGCGGCGAGCTGGCGAGACAGGATTCTCATGGAGCGCTCTCTGCTTCGAGATAACTTCAGCGGGGTTGTGCCCGTGACCTTGATTCAGCAACGAGATCAACCGGCGTATTAACACGGTGTTTCGGCCCGGAGCGTTGGTGGTGCGACAAGCACACCCTTCACCCACCTCGGGCCGACCCGACCACCTCTGGGAGTAGCATAGCCCGATGAAGGGGCGCAACAAAATGCCCGCAGACCGATCGAAGTCGCGCCCGCGACGCAGTTGCCCCATCCGCTCTGCCCGATTATAACCGCTCGGCCCGAACCACCGCGCCTAACCCCGGAGACGAGGATGTCCGTACGACCGGACCGCACAGCGGGGGATCCCGACCCGAAGGCTCACCGCGATGCCGCCAGTGAGACTGACCAGGCCCTGCTGCCTCACGATCTTCCCGTGCTTGAGGAGGGCCTCGGCGCCGAGGCCTCCGAGGTGGAGCTCAGCGAGGAGGCCCGCGAGCGCCGGCTACAGCTGGCCGACCAACTCTCTCGCCGACCGATGTCCTCGGCGATGCTTGAGCGTCTGGGGCGCTGGCTGAGCTTTTTAGGCCGCCTGCTCTTCGCCCACGTGCTCTTTGAGCGACGGGGCATCGACCAGCTGCGCGAGTGCGCCGAACGCGGCACGGTGGTCTACACGATGCAGACCCACAGCCGGCTGGATTACTTCTATTTTAACTACGCCTTTTTGAAGCATGAGCTGCCCCGGGCGCGCTTTGCCAACGATCTGATCGTGCGGCCTTTTCGCGCGCTGTGGGAGCGGGTGGTCAGCTTTGTGACGCGGCGCCGGATCGAGGGGCCGCGTAAGATGGAGGCGCTGATCCTGCGCGATGAGGCGACCTTCCTCTTCCTGCAGCGCCCCCGCCAGAAAGAGCGCGATCGGGTGGCGTACAGCCAGCCCTACCTCTACCGCCTGATTCAGACCCAGCGTCGCCAGGACACGCCGATCTTTGTCGTGCCGCTGTGTCTCTTCTGGGAGAAACGCCCGGAGCCGCGGCGCGCGAGCCTGCTCGATGAGCTCTTTGGCACGGTGCAATCTCCCGGCTTTGTGCGAAAGCTGGTCAACTATGTTCAAACCTTCTGGCAGACCTTCTTTAAGTTCGGTCAGCCGATGGTGCAGGTCTCCAGCGCCATCAACCTCAAGGAGTTTTTGAGGGAGTATCCGGGGGCGGACTCCTCCGACGCCTCGGAACTTCTGCGGGCCCGCCTCGAAGAGCAGATCCGCCAGGAGAGCCACGTCATCCTCGGCCCCACCGCCTCGCCGCGCGAGCAGGTGGGACGAGAGGTGCTCGCCAGGCCGGAGCTTGTGGAGGCGATGCGCGAGCACGCCGAGAAGAGCGGCGAAGATGAACTCAGCGTGCGCCGCAAGGCCCAGAAACTCTTCGATGAGATCGCCGCCGATCCCAGCCTGCTGATGATCAAGATCTTCAGCGCGACGCTGAGTCTGGTCTGGTACCGCATCTACGACGGTCTGGAGGTCGATGAGCCCGGCCTGGAGCGGGTGCGCGAGCAGGCCAGGACCAGCTCCATTGTGCTGGTGCCCAGCCATAAGAGCCACATCGACTACCTGGTCTTGAGCTACGTCTTCTACCACTACGGGCTGATGACCCCGCATATCGCCGCGGGCGTCAACCTGAGCTTCTGGCCGCTGGGCCCGCTCTTTCGCCGCGCGGGGGCCTTCTTTATTCGTCGCTCTTTTAAGGGTGAAGATCTCTACCCGGTGGTCTTTCGCGAGTATTTGATTCGGGTGCTCGAAGAGAAATACCCGGTGGAGTTCTTCATTGAGGGCACGCGCAGCCGCACCGGCAAGCTGATCAAGCCGCGTTACGGCATGCTCGATATGATGGTGCGCGCCTTTGCCAGCGGGCGCCTCGACGCGATCAAGATCGTGCCGATCTCGGTGGGCTACGAGAAGATCATCGAAGAGCGCACCTACCGCCGCGAGCTCCTCGGCGAGGAGAAGCAGAAGGAGAGCCTGGCCGGGTTGTTGAAGACGCCGAAGTTTCTGACCAGCAAGAAGGGGCGGCTCTACGTGGAGTTTGATGAGCCCATCGATCTGGCCGAGTATTTCGGGCGTTTTGGCATCGACCGACTTGAGCCCGAAGACGAAGACCTCGACGCGCTCACGGTGCGCCTGGCCCACCGCATCATCTACGACATCAACCGGGTGACCACCGTCTCTCCCACTGCGCTTGTGGCCACGGTGCTGCTCAACAACCCCAACCGCGACGCCAGCATCGGGCGCGCGCGTCTGCTGCATGAGCTGGGATTTTTGCTGCACTTTATGACGCAGCCCGGCCGGCCGGTGCGCCTTTCGGGGGCGCTGCGCGAGGCTCTGGCCAGCCGCCAGGCCGCCATCGACGCGCTACGCGCCGCCCACCCCCACGACACCCCGCCGGTGAGCCTGAACTACGACGAAGACGCCGATCCCAACGATCTGGAGCGCCAGCATATCGAGTCGGCCATGGGCCGCGCGGTGGCCTCAGTGATCGACCGGGCGCTGGCGATCTTCGAGAAAGAAAAGCAGGTGCGCATCACCGACCCCGGAGATCGGGCCAGCTACACGCTTGAGCCCCAGGCGCGCCATGAGATCGCCTATTATCGCAACACGCTCGTGCACCACTTCGTGCCCGAGGGGCTGCTGGCGTCGGCGATCGCGAGCTTCGAGTCGAGCACGATCCCGCTGGACCGACTCATGGATCAGACCCTCTTTTTGAGCCGTCTTTTCAAATACGAGTGGATCTACGAGGAGCGCGCCGAGTTTGAGAACGTCTTTATGCGCACCCTGGACTACTTCTCGGCCTCGGGCTGGGTGAACATCGAGGGTGCCGGCGAGGAGCGCGTGGTGGCGATCGCCACGCCGCGGCCTGAGCTCGATTATCTGCGGCGGATGGTGCTGACCTTTGTGGAGGCGTACGCGCTGGTCTTCCGCCGTCTTCATGAGCTCGTGGACGTGCCGGTGGAGCGCGACGCGCTCATCAAAGATGTGATCGCGAAGGGGCGCGAGCAGCTGGAGCGCTCGGAGCTCGGCTTTGACGAGAGCCTTTCGAAACCCACCCTGCTCAACGCCCTGCGCCTGCTGGAGGATTGGGGCGTGGTGGAGCGCCACACAAGCCCCGGTCGCCGCCGCGAGGTGGTGAGCTACCAGGTGCATCCGGACTGGCGCGGTGAGGCCCGTTACCGGGAGTTGATCGCGCGCGTCGAGGGCATCCTCAGCCCCGGTGACGCGGGCTGAAGCACTTTTCTAACTTCCCCGGCCCCCTTCCCCCCTCTCTTTTATTCTGCGGAGGGCATCGCCCGGCGCGATGCCTCCGGGAAGTTTAAGCTCCCTTAAACTGTATAAACTGGCGACACTGCGGGCTGGCCACGGTTGACGCGGTGCGTAAACTTTCGGACGATGCCTCAATGAATGACTCATCATTCATTCCACATTCGCATCTTGAACCCGCAACTTCTGGAGACCCTTGATCATGAGCGCCGAAAAACCCCAGGGCTGTGCCTTTCTCACCAGCGAAGTCGGCTCCGAACGCATCTTCACCCCGGAGGACTTCTCCGAGGATCAGCGCATGTTTGGCCAGACGGCCACCGATTTCATGACCAAAGAGGTCTTCCCGCAGGTCGAGACTCTGGAGAAGAACCCCTCGGGCGACTTTTCTGAGATGGTCGCGCTCCTCAAAAAGTCCGGGGAGCTGGGGCTTTTGATGATCGACATCCCCGAGCAGTACGGCGGGCTGGAGGTCGATAAGACGACCTCGATGATCGTCATCGAGAATCTCTCCAAATACTCCGCCTGGGCCACGACTTACGGGGCGCATACGGGCATCGGCATGCAGCCCCTGCTCTTCTTTGGCAATCACGAGCAGAAGGCCAAATGGCTCCCCAAATTCGCCACTGGCGAGGTGATCGGGGCCTACGCGCTGACCGAGCCCGGCAGCGGCTCCGACGCGCTGGCCGCCAAAACCCGCGCAGAGCTCACAGACGACGGGGAGCATTACGTCATCAACGGCTCGAAGATGTGGATCACCAACGCCGGGTTTGCCGACCTCTTCACGGTGTTCGCGCAGGTGGAAGGCGATAAGTTTACGGCCTTTCTGGTCGAAGCCGACCGCGAGGGCGTCTCCACCGGCGCCGAAGAGCATAAGATGGGCCTCAAAGGCTCCTCGACGCGACTTCTGAACCTGGAGAACGTCAAAGTTCCCAAAGAGAACCTGCTCGGTGAGGTCGGTAAGGGCCATAAGATCGCCTTTAACATCCTCAACATCGGGCGCTTTAAGCTCGGCGTGGGCTCGCTGGGCGGCGGCAAGCGCACGCTCGAAGTCGCCACCCGCTACGCCAAAGAGCGCGTACAATTCAACACGCCCATCGCCCAGTTCGGCGCCATTCGTGCCAAGCTCGCGAAGATGGCGATCAGGCTCTACACGCTCGAGTCGATGTCCTACCGGGTGGCCGGCTACATGGACCGCAGCCTGGATACGCTGGACAGCAACGCCGAGGACTATGCCGAGCAGATGATGAAGGCCATTGAGGAGTTCGCCGTCGAGGACTCCATCATGAAGGTCTACGGCTCCGAAGCGCTGGACTTTGCGGCCGATGAGGCCGTGCAGATCCACGGCGGCTACGGCTACTCGGCCGAGTATGAGGTCGAGCGCCTGTACCGCGACAGCCGCATCAACCGCATCTTTGAGGGCACCAACGAGATCAACCGCATGCTCATCCCGGGGATGATCCTCAAGCGCACGATGAAGGGTCAGCTCAACCTCTTTGAGATGATCCAGAAGCTGGAGGTGACCCTGGCTGGTGAGGCTCCCGAGGTGCCCGCCCAGGGCGACGATCCGACGCTGGCCTTTGAGAAGTTTTTGACCGAGCAGGCCAAGAAGATCGTGGTCTACGGCGCCAACCACGCCATCCAGAAGCATATGGCCGACCTGCGCGATCAGCAGGAGCTGCTCTTTGAGCTGGCCGACATGATCAGCGCGATCTACGCCATGGACAGCACCGTGGCGCGCACCGCCCAGATGGTGGAGGCGAAGGGCTTTGAGGCCACCGAGCTGCATCGGGCCGCCACGCTTGTGACCCTGGCGGAGTCCTACAACACGATCCGCGACGCGGCCGAGCGTCTGCTCTACAACCTGGCCACTGGCGAGAAGCTCGACGCGCATCTGAAGGCGCTCGATAAGCTCACGCTGCATCCGCGCATCGACGTGATCGGCCTGCAGAAGATCGTGGCCGACGCGGTGGTCGAGCGGGAGCGCTACCCCTTCTAAACATCTGAATTATAAAAGATTTCCGCAACGACCTCGCAAACCCACGAGGTCGTGCGAGTGAGGCCCGGTCGCTTCGATCTCCCCCCACAACGGGGGGGATCAGATGGCGATCGGGCCTTCGTTTATGCAGCGCTCGCCAAGCTCCAGATCGTGGCTTGTGAGCAGCACGTCGGTGGGGTTCTTTAGAAGATGCGCGCGCAGCTCGTCGATGGAGCGCTGCACCTCATCCTTCGAGATCGCCACGTTGCGCGCCATCGATCCCAGGCCCCGCTCGCCAAGGATTTGCGTGGTGGTGAAGGCAACATCGCCGCCGAAGACGATGTGGCGGCCGTCGGCCATCTTCAGCCGGTAGCTCGCGTGGCCCGGGGAGTGACCCGGGGTCGAGAAGGCGCAGACCGAGCCGTCGCCCAGAAGATCGAGCCCGGTGGCGTCTTCGCCAAAGTGGGGCGCATCTTCAAAGGGCGCGACGCGCTCGCCAAGATCGCGAAGATCGCCGCGGGCGTAGCCGATCATCGGACCGCGGGAGTTGTTCACAAACTCCCACTCCGGTCGTCGCACATGGCAGCGCGCCGCTTTGATAAAGGGCAGCCCCCCGGTGTGGTCGTAATGAAGGTGCGTCAAAATGATGTGCGCGACCTCCTCGGGTGTGCAGCCGGTGATCGCGCGCAGCCGCTCGGTCACAGCCCACTCCGGCTCAAATTTCAGGCCGAAAAGTCTCATCGCGCCGCCGATGGCGCCGCCCAGGTTTTGGGGGCCGTTGGGACCGTAGGGCGCGTCAAAAAGAAGCGGCCCCAGCTCCGCATGCACTCCGACCCCGGCCAGCAGCGGCAGCCTCACTCGCCGCATCCCACCACCGGCGATGATCGTAAAGGAAGGGACGCGGATGTACCCGCAATGAAATAGATAAAACGACTCAATCACAGCGCACTCACACGTCGCATAGCACCACCCAAAAAGCCTTCAAATTCAAACACTTCGACTACTCCGCAACCACGCGACGCACCTCCGCGTCGACGATGGGGGCGGCGCCATTGTTCTCGGCGCGGGCGATGAAGAAGGAGAGCAGCATCACGCCGATGCCGCCCACCACAAAGATGATGATGGAGTAGTGGCGCATCCCGCGTTTGTACTCGGGATCGTTTTTGTCGAGGAACTTCTTGGGCTGGGGTTTGGGCGTCGATCGCATGGTGTTCCTCGTGGGGGGGCGGCTCAGGTCGCGCGCAGCATGCCCTCGACAAAGGTCTCGTCGAGGCCGGCGGCGCGCCGGGCGTCAGGGTTGAAGACGGCGCCTCGGGCCCGGGCGGGCTCATTATGAAAGGTCAGGTTCTGGCAGTAAATTTCAAACGTGGAATGCCCATCCGGGGTATATTCTTTGAGCCAGCGCGCGCCAAATCCCACGTGGTGGATCTCGTCTTCGAAGATCTGCTCCAGGATCTGTGCGGTGTGCTCGTCGCCCACGCGGCGGAAGTGATGCTCAAAATAGGGAGCGTGGTCGAGGTTTCCCTGCTCAAAGGTCAGGTTCATGGCGCAGACCCATTTGAGCGGGGAGGTCAATGAGGGGGCGCAGCGCCAGAAGTGATCGTTGACGGGAAGATCGCCAAAGTTCGCGCCGAGCTCACGGATGCGATCGACATAAAGCCGAAGGTGGCGCTGCTCATCGGCGATCAGACGCACCATGCCGGCGCGAAAAGCCGGCGGGGCGTCGGGGTAGGCCAGGAGCGCCCAGGCCATCAGCTCAATGGCCATGAGCTCGTGGTTGGCGAAGGTGTGCAGCGCGCGCACGGCCATCTCGGGCTCGGCCAGGTTGTCGGGGTGCGGAAACTTCACCCGGCGGGAGCGCGGCGCGATGGCGAGCTCGGCGGGACGGCTCGGGGCGCTCCAGGCCTGCGGGGGGCCCGGATCGCGATCATCGAGCGCGTGAAACCCGCCGGCGGGCGCGGCGAGTTTTTGGTCGAGGGTGGTGGCGTGAAGAAGGCGCTCGGCGAAGTCGCGAAGGCGCATGGTCGATCCGGTGTTTCGGAAGATTAGCCGCTGATGAACTGCTGCATGCGCTCGGCGGTCGTGTGGTGCGCCTTTCGCGCGCGCGCCATCAGCTGGCCCAGATCGACGCCGACGAGCTCGCCACCATCCACAAGTTGCCGGCCGGAGGCGAAGACGTGGCGCACGTTGTGCTTCTGGGCGGTGTAGACAAGGCGCGCGTAGACGTTGCCGCCGGGGCCGCAGCCCGGATCGTTATCGAGATCAAAGACCACCAGGTCTGCGGACTTTCCGACCTCCAGCGAGCCGACTTTATCGTCGATCCCTAAGGCGCGGGCGCCGTCCATGGTGGCCAGGCGGAAGACGCGCTCGGCAGGCATGGCCTCGGGGCCGTGGAAGGGTTTTTGCAAAAGTGCGGCCAGACGCATCTCGATGAAGGCGTCGAGGTTGTTGTTGCAGGGGGCGCCGTCGGCCCCGAGCGCCACCCGCACGCCCATACGATCGTAGCGGGGCATGTTGGCGATGCCGCTGGCGAGCTTGAGGTTGCTCGAGGGGCAGTGACAGATGCAGGTCTGGGTGGTCGACAAGATCTGGCAATCCTCATCGCTGACATGCACGCCGTGGGCGAGCACGCTGCGCGAGCCGGTGATACCGACCTGTTCGAGGAAGGCGATGTTGCTGACGCCGTAGCGCTCCTGCGTAAAGACGTTTTCGTAGGTCGTCTCGGAGGCGTGCGTGTGAATATGGCACCCGAGGTCGCGGGAGGCCTGGCCGACCTCGCGCAGAAGTTCTTCGGTGCAGCTCACCGCAAAGCGGGGCGCAAAGGCGTACTGAATGCGGCCCTCGGCCTTGCCGTGCCAGGTCTCATAGAGGCGCAGGCTCTCTTTGATGCTCTCGGCGGTGACTTCGCGCATGGGCGCGGGCACTTCGTCGCCCAGATCCATCATGCATTTTCCGATGTGCGCGCGGATGCCGCTCTCTTCCACCGCCTCACCGATGGCGTCGGTGTGGTGGACGGTGCCCATATCCAGGATGGCGGTGGTGCCGCCGAGGATGAGCTCGGCCAGGCCCACGCGCGCGCTCACGCCGAGGGTCTCGTGGGTGAGCGCGGCCTCATAGGGCCAGATGCGGCGCTTGAGCCAGTCGATGAGCACCATATCATCGGCGTGGTTGCGCATCAGGGTCTGGCATAAGTGAATGTGGCATTGCACAAAGCCCGGGGTGATGATGTGGCCGCTCATATCGAGCACGCGCGCGCCTTCGGCGCGCTCTTTTTCCACCTGGCCGATGGCGGCGATACGGCCATCTTCGATCAGAAGATCGCCTTCAAAGACCTCGGCGTCGGCGTTCATGGTGACCAGGGTGGCGTTTTTGAGCCAGGTGCGCTGCGACATCGTGCGTTCCTCAACAGGGGTGGTTCCGAGCGTGGCAGGACGAGCAAAAACGCGGCACGCTACCACGCGCGGGGGCGCTTCGCCACCGGCGTGCGGACCGAGGGTAATGACCGACCGGTCAGGCCTCGGGGCCGCGCGCTCCGCGCTGGCGTCAAAGCCCTGTCGGAGTGGCGCCTGGCGGGCTGTTCAAAGCGGTGGGGACTGGTCCATAATGCGTTTCTTTCAATGTCGGGGGCCCCGCGCCCCCGGCGTGCCATCTCTGAGCATCTTTATCGCAGACCAGTCCGAGCAGATGAGCGACACGACGAAGTTCAAGAGCAACGCCGAAAACGAGGCCGAGACGTTGACGCGCGATGCGATCTTTGGCGGGGCACTGCAGCTGTGGCAGTCGCGCGCCGGATACCGCTTCGGGCTCGATGCGCTCCTGCTCGCCAGCGATCTTCCGCCCCTTGCCGCCGGGGCGACCGTGGTGGAGCTGGGCGCAGCCCAGGGGGCGGTGGCGCTCACGGTGGCCTGGCAGCGCCCCGATGTGCAGGTGGTGGCGGTGGAGCGTCAGCCCGAGCTCGCCGCCCTCTTGCGACGCAACATTGAGGAGAACGGCCTTAAAAATGTGGAGGTGCTCGAGG
Organism: Lujinxingia vulgaris; assembly: GCF_007997015.1. NCBI lineage: Bacteria > Deltaproteobacteria > Bradymonadales > Lujinxingiaceae > Lujinxingia > Lujinxingia vulgaris. The sequence continues at coordinate 170,833 of NZ_VOSM01000010.1, read as the reverse complement.
GCGATCTTCGCCAGCGCCGCGAGCTTTTCACCCCGCAGTCGGCCGCGCTGGTGCTGGCCAACCCGCCCTATTATGCCGAGGGGGCGCGGCGCCCCAGCGCCAACGCGCAGCGGGCGCAGGCCCATCATGAGCTGCACGGCACGCTGGAGGATTTTGTGCGCGCGGCGGCCTACCTGCTGGAGCATAAAGGTTGGTTGCAGCTGATCGCCCCGCCGGTGCGCCACCTCGATGTGATCGCGGCGGCCGGCGTCACCGATCTTCGCCTGGCCGAGCTTCGTCATTACCACGACCGCGCCGATCGGCCGGCCTACCTCACCGAGTACCGCTTTCGGCGGCCTTCGGCGCCAGACCTGAAGATCCGCGCGCCGCTGACCATCCGCAACGCCCGGGGCAGCTACACCGCCGAGGTGCGCCGACGCCTGGGGATGGAGGAGGTCGAGGGGTGATCGGGCCACGGATTTTGCGCAAAAGGGGGAGTACACGCGCGCTTTTGGCGGGCCTTGCGCTGGCCCAGGCGCTTCTGTGGGGCTGCTCCAGCGCGGGAACGCCCCTGGAGCGGGCCGCGCAGATCACCGATCGCGCGCTTATGGAGGGGGTGCGCCAGGCCACCTCGCCAGAGGCCTCGCAGGGGGCGGTGGGCTTTGTGGGCCGCTACAACCCCTGCCGCTGTGAGGCGCCGCCTTTTGAGATCTGGATCTACGGGGGATGGGAGCGCGTGGCGCTTCGCAGCGAGGATGAGGCGCTGGTGGAGGCCCTGCTCACGCAGGCTCAGGCCGCCGATGCCAGCGCGGAGTTTCGGCTGATCGGCTGGCCCGAGCGTAGCTCGCCCTACGGGGAGCTTGAGCTGGAGGGGTTTGAGCCGGCCGAGCGAACGTCGGCGCGGGGATCTTCGACGTCGACGCCGTAGCGACGCGTCACGCCCTCGCCATCGGCCTGGATGGTGCGGGTGCGCACGAGCTCATCGAAGAGCACTTTAAAGAGCTCGAAGTTCCAGAGCAGCTCAACGGGCTCGTCGAGCTCGTAGCCGCGGTCGCGCTCGATGAACTCCACGATGGTCGGGCCGTTAAAGAGCGCCGACGCCGCGCTGGAGAGGGTGTTGTTCAAAAAGCGCGAGGCGCGCACGAGCGTCCAGCGCGCGCGCTCAAAGGGGCGGCCGTGGTTGGGGAGCGCGCGCTCGGGGTTGAGCCCGGCCAGGCGCTCGATGCTGGTGGCGTAGCCCGGGGCGTCGCTGATGTGGGCGGGAAGTCCGCTCAACGCGATGTCGCCGCTGAAGAGCGTGGCGCTTTCCGCGTCAAAGAGCGCCATATGCCCGGGGGTGATGCCGGCGCATTGGTGGACCTGCAGGTCGAGCCGGCCGGCGCGCGCGCGCGCGCCCTGACGCAGAGGCACAAAGTCGAGCGTGCGAGTCTGGCGCGGATAGAAGCGCTCCAGCCAGGTATGAACGACCCCGGCATCAAAGCCCTCCAGAGATGCAGCCAACTCGGTGGTGCGCTCGCGCAGCGCGGCGCGCCGGCGTTCGGTGACCATCTCCAGGTCGCCCGGGGCAACCATGTCGGGGCTGAGCACGAAGAGCTCGGCCTGGGGGAAGTTCTGGGCGCCGCCGACGCAGTCGATGTCCCAGGAGGTGGCGATGATGCGGTCGATCTGGTCGGCGCGCACCCCGCACTCCGAGAGCGCCTCGCTCAGGTCTTCGGCGTGGATGGCCGGGTGACCGGCGTTGATCAGCGCCCAGGGCGCCGGACCGCACAGGTACACATTGGTCGGCGCGCGCAACGCCTCCGGGCTGAGCTCCAGGTGACGCTGAAGCGCGATGCGATAGAGATCTTCGCCGAGCTGCTCGATCTGGTACATGACCTGTCTCAATGGGGGGCAAGAAACGCCGGAGGCCGGCGAATCCACTTCGCCGGCCCCGATGTCATAGCGCTCACGACGAGCAGCGACAAGCCTTAGCCGCGATAGGAGAAGCGCAGCTCGTAGTCGCAGAGGAAGAAGATGTCGCCCTCTTCGATCTTCTTGGACTCGATGCGGTTGCCGCGGAACTCGATGCCGTTGGTCGAGCCCAGATCCTTGATGTAGTAGTTGCCATTGCGATGGATGACCATGCAGTGCTTGCGCGAGATGTTGCCGTCGCGAATGGTCAGATCGGTGTGCTGGCTGCCGCGACCGATGACAAACTTCTCTTTGTCGACGGTGTAGCGGTTGTTGTTAAAGCTCAGGTAGAGCGGCGGCAGGGTGGCCGCGCCGTAGGCCGGCTCGGCGCCAAACGAGGGCTGCGCCTGCGGCGGGCGCGGGGCCTGCGGGGGCTCCTGGGGCCAACCACCGGCGTTGGGACGAGGCGGAGGGGGCGGAGGGCCGCCCGGGCCGCGCTGCTGAAACGAGGGGGGCTGCGGGGGGCGAGGCGCGGCCGGGGCCGGCGCCTGGCCGACGGCCGGGACGCGATCGAAGGTGCGGTGATCCATGCCTGGACCTCCGCCGTAGCCGCCCACATTGAAACGATCGCCACCGGTCTGCGGCGGCGCACCCAGCCCGGGGTTGCTCCCGGAGGGGAAGCCGCCCGGCTGCGGACCCGGGCCAAAGCCGGCGTCCTGCTGCTGATCGGGGCCCACCGCGTAGTCGCGGCTGCGCGCGTACTGACGCATCGACTCGTTGATCAGGTAGTCCATCGAGCAGCCCAGCTCCTGAGCCATCTGCTCAAAGAGCTCCCAGAGGTAATCACGGCAGTAGAAACTGCGCAGAGTTTTGCGATTTTGGTCGGTCATGGGGTTCGCCCCGAGCGTGTTGATCGAGAGAGTCGACGGATCCTGTTCACGCATCGTTCGCGTGCCAGTCACCGGGCGTTGTATGAATCGTTGACGATTGTGCCATCGCCCAGAAGGTCAAGCGTGGCGAGACCTTAGCACAGGGCTTTTTGGGGTGTCCAGAAACGCGCGCGGGCGGCAGCCCGATGACTGCCGCCCGCGCGTCTGCGAGACGTTTTGACCGGGTTTGAACGCTACCGCACCGTGATCGCCAGGATGAGGATGCCGTCCTGGTAGTTCAGACCGGCCTGAAAGAAGGTGCTGCCCGGGGTGGCGCGCAGCGTGGTGTTGAGGCGATCGCCGATGGAGAGCCCCAGCTTCACAAAGTCCTCCTGCGTGCCGTGGGAGGTCATCGTCAGCGTGGATCCGTCGGGCAGGCGCACATCATCCGACTCGCCGGCGGCCAGCGAGAGGCGCGAGCTGGCGACCTGGCGGAAGCTCGAGTACCCGGCAAAACCACGCTCCAGGCGACGGCGCAAGTCCGAGAGCTGGCTGTCGAAGCCTTCACCCTGCTGGCTGGCAGCGATGGCGCGGACCTCGACGGTGACTTTCTCCTGGGCGCTGGCGTTGACGCTGAAGCTCAGGAAGAGGCCGAAGGCAAAGGCAAATGTCAGCAGGTTTCGAAGCGTTCGCATGGTGGGTCTCGCGTGGGCGGTGGCGGTCAAAACACCTTTCAATTCACGGGCGCAGATCAAAAGAGAAGGTCGCAGAAGGGTTAGATGGGAAGCCCCGGCGGCTGCTCTTCAACTTCGACGTCGCCGGCGTCAGGATCTTCAACGGGATCTTCGGCCGGGGACGCTTCGTGCTCATCGGCGGAGGGCGTGGCGGGATCTTCGTCTTCCATCACCCAGAGGATGGGGACCTCTTCGGCGGCCTCTTCGGCGCTTAAGCCGGCGAGCTGCGGGGTGTGGATCATCACCGACGATCCGGGGGCGTACTCCACGCTGTCGAAGATGACGACGGTGCGGGTCTCCACGATCTTCTCTTGCTGCATGAAGGTCTGGCTGACGATCGCCCCGCAGATCAGCAGGGCGACGGCGGCGGCCAGGGCGAAGACTGGCGAGTGCACGATCGAGCGGGGCGCGGCGGCTTTGTCGCTCTTGCGATCCTGCAACGTGACGACGTTGCCGGCGGCCTCTTCGGCGTCGGCGCGATCGATGCCCGCGGCGATGCCCTCCCAGAGCTCGGCGAAGTCGGCGCTGTCCTGGGCCAGCTCCACGCCGGCGTTGAGGCCGACGTGAAGTTCAGCCAGGGCTCCCAGGGTGGCGTCGACCTGCGGTTCCCCGGCGGCGATCCAGCGCTCGACCAGGGTGCGCTCCTCGGCGCTGACCTCACCATCGTGGTAGCGGTAGAGGAGCACGCGGTGCTCATCATCATCAAAGGGAATCGCGGGCCTGAGTTCGGCCACGGGCGCATCGCTGCTGGCGTGGTCGGCCTGATCGATGCCGGCTTCGATCTTCTGCCAGAAGTCGTCAAAGTCGGCGCCGGCGCTCAGATCGCTGCCTCGGATGCTCTGGCTCATCGCGTCGAGCTCGGCCAGGTAATCGGCCACATCCTCGCGCGTCTCCAGCAGCGCGGCGATCACGGCGCCTTCGGCCTCATCGACCTCGCCATCATGAAAACGCTCCAGCATCGGGGCGAGCTCATCGAGGGAGCTTTCGCTGAGATCGGAGGCGGCCTGCGCCAGCCGCGCAATCGTGGCGGCATCGACCGCGGGAGCGCGCTCCCAGGCGGCCTCGGCGGCCATCTCGACGGCGAGTTTGAGCTCCTGGAGGGCGGCCACATAGATCTGCCAGCCCGGGCGCGTGGCCAGGGCCTCTTCGATCGCGGCGCGCTCCTCCGCGGGGAGCTCCCGGTCAACGTAGCGCTGCAGGCGAAGCGCCTGCTCGTATGTCAGATTCTCTTGGGTCATCGGGGCCTCGGTCTCACACGGGGAGACGGCCTTGCGGGTGATGTGAAGGGAAGATCCTTTCCTGCGAGCTAGACGCAGCTCAAAGGCGCGCTATTCAAAACAAAGATCAGCGCTTAGCTCACCTTAAGCTCATCACCCACGTAGCTCTCGACGGCGGTCTGGAAGTAGCGCCGCGCGTGGTAGAGGCGACTCATCACCGTGCCCTTGGAGATGTTGAGCACATCGGCGATCTCTTCATAGCTCAGCCCCTCAACCTCCCGAAGAATCAAGATCGTGCGGTGCTTCTCCGAGAGCGTCTCCAGGGCCTCGAGCATCTTCTGGCGCAGCTCTTTTCGGCCGTAGACCTTGTCGGGGTTCAGCCCCAGGCGCGAGGGAAGGATATGCTCATCGCCCTCGACCTCGTCGCTGCCGCGCAGAATGCCGTCGTCGTAGTCGACCTCCTGCACGCGCTTTTTCTTGCGCAAAAAGTCGATGCACATGTTCACCGTGATCCGGTAGAGCCAGGTGTAAAAGCTCGACTGGCGGTTAAACTTCTCAAGGTAGCGGTAGACCTTGATGAACACTTCCTGGCTGACATCCATGCTGTCATCGGGGTTTTTGAGCATCCCGATGCAGATGCCGTAGACCTTACGCTGGTAGGTCTCGACGAGCTCCTTAAACGCCTCCCGGTCGCCGGCCTGGGCGCGCTCAACGAGTTGGAGTTCCTGATCTTCCACAAACACCCCGTAGAAAGGTGGAGGTTCACTGGGTAGGGGCCTCAGATGGCCGCTGCGGTGCGGAGTGTAGTGCAGCCGATGGTGCGCAGCAACCGGGCAGCTTGCCAGCGGAAAAACCTCGGGCTAGAGTAGCCCCATTCCTAATCGTTTGACCTGCTTGTTGTGGGGGTTGGGCCGTATCGTAGCGGCCCCCGGTGTACAGGTCAGCATCCTCTTCGCCCGATGTGGTGAGGCCACGGTGCTGTTGTAGCTCGCCGGCGATCGTCATTGCGATGATCCGCGTTGAGCCCTGTCACGGACCTGGACCTCGTCGGCAAAGAGGATGCGGCAACCTGATGCGCTACGGCGCTCAAGCCGGATCCCCGACGCCATGATTCAGACGAGCCAGGCGAAAGCCACCCGTGACATCACCGGTCCCCTGCCCGACGACACCCTTGAGCTGATCCGGCGTTTTCAGAAGCTGGTCTACAAGGTCGCCCATCAGGTCCATCACAGCACCGGCGAAGAGCTGAGCTTTGATGACCTTGTCAGCTGGGGTTTTACCGGGCTTCTGGCGGCATATGAGCGTTTTGATCCCGAGATCAACTCCCGCTTTCTGACCTACGCGTACTACCGGATCCGCGGGGCAATGCTCGACGCGTGCCGGCGTCACGCCCAGGTGATCAGCCAGCAGAGCGTCTACGAGCAGGCCGCCAACGAGGTGCTCCAGGCCTACTCACACGTGGTGTACGTGAGCCGTCAGGAGCGCACGATCGAGGAGCGCATGGATCTTCTGGGCGACATCGCCGGCGATCTCAATATGGTCTACGTGCTCAGCCAGCCGCCGGAGCAGGCGCTGCGCGGGCGGCAAACCCCGGCGCTCGATGCGCTGGAGAAGGAGCAGGACGAGCGCCTTGTGCGCGAGCTTGTGGCCGAGCTTGATGAGCGCGCCAGAGCCCTCATTGAGGGGTATTATTTTGAGAAGCGCACCCTCTCGGAGCTGGCCGAAGAGCTGGGGATGTCGGTCTCCTGGGCCTCGCGCATGCACGCCCGCGTGCTGAAAGAGCTGCGTGCGCGGGTGGAGGGCGAGTCGCAGTATGAGGCGCTGAGCCCGCAGGTCTGAAGGGCTCAAAAGACCTGCGGGTCAGGGCCGGAACTCAGCGGGCGCAGCCGCGCACAATAGCGATGATGCGCTCGCGATCGGCCTGGCTCAGCGACGATCCGGAGGGCAGGCAGAGGCCGCGCTCAAAAAGATCTTCGCTGACGGCGCCGCCGACCATCGGGGCCTCCTGAAACACCGGCTGCATATGCATCGGCTTCCAGACCGGCCGCGCCTCGATGTTCTCGGCCTCCAGCGCCAGGCGGATCGCCTCGCGATCGTTGCCGAACGCCTCCGCGTCAACCGTCAGGCAGGTCAGCCAGCGGGAGTGGGTGCCCCAGGCCGCTTCCGGCTGAAACGCGATGCCGGGAAGATCGCCCAAACCCTCGACATAATGGGCGAAGTTGGCGCGGCGCGCGGCGACCTTCTGATCGAGCGTGGCGAGCTGGCCGCGGCCGATGCCCGCCACCACATTGCTCATGCGGTAGTTGTAACCCAGCTCGGTATGCTCGTAGTGGGGCGCCGGGTCGCGGGCCTGGGTGGCGAGCTTGCGGGCGTGCGCGATGAGCTCGGCGTCGTCGCTCACCAGCATCCCCCCGCCCGAGGAGGTGATGATCTTGTTGCCGTTAAACGAAAAGATCCCCGCCCGACCAAAACTCCCGGGGCTTTTGCCCTTATAGGTCGCGCCCAGGGCCTCGGCGGCGTCTTCGATCAGCGCCACGCCGTAGCGATCGCAGAGCTCGACCAGCGGGTCGATGTCGGCGGATTGACCGTAGAGGTGCACCACGATCAGCGCGCGGGGCAGGCGCCCTTCCCGCGCCCGAGCCTCAAAAAGCTCGGCGACGAGCGCCGGATCGAGGTTCCAGGAGTCGCGCTCGGCGTCGATAAAGGTGCAGCTTGCGCCCAGCTGCACCACCGGCGCCGCGCTGGCCACAAACGTCAGAGACGAGACCACGACCTCATCGCCTGGCCCCACCCCGCACAACCTCAACGCCAGATGCAACGCTGCGGTTCCGCTTACAAGCGCCGCCGCATGCCCCGACCCCACATAGGCGGCCAGCTCCTGCTCAAAGCCGTCGACGTTAGGCCCCAGCGGCGCGATCCAGTTCGTATCAAAAGCCTCCTGCACATAGCGCCGCTCCAGCTCGCCGATGTCCGGAGGAGAGAGGTAAATCCGCGTCTTGTTCGGTGGGTTCATCGCAGGTCATCTCGCAGTCAGTGGCGATCGACGGGAGCTCTGTAAGAGCGCGCCCTCCCCGCTCCCCGCGGCGCGCTCCACCTCCCATAAAAGATAATCACCCGGGGGTGAGGGTCGTAGACTGGCACCGCGTGGGTCGCGATGCAACGCGCATCCATGCATCCACGCATCACGACAAAGCCTGCGGCGTCGCCGCGGGCTCGCGGTAGCGCTGCTACAGCTTCGCCCTTGCTCCTTGCAGGACTTCGCCCTGCTGCATGGATGGTTGGGAGTTATTCGTAATGTCCTTGCAGGACTTCGCCCTGCTGCATGGACGGTCGGGAGTCATACCTACGGGATGGCTGCCATCGTCCGGGTGCCTGGCACTCGCTCATGATCTTCGCCCGGGTGCCAGGCACTCGTTCCGATCTTCGCCCGGGTGCCTGGCACTCGTTCCGATCTTCGCCCGCGTGCCAGGCCACCGCGCATGGGGAATGCCACCGGCCGCCCCGATCGTTCGACGAGATGTGTCCGCAGAGATGGTGAGCAACCCGTGCGTGGGCGACCTTTTCACCCCGCGCACACTCGCCGGCAACGCGTCTGAGCCCGCCGCGTTCGCCCTGCAGATGGCACGATCGTTGACGATGGGAAGAAGTTCGACGCTTGCCTCCTTAGATGGTGCGGCCCCATAAGGCGGCCCCCGGGGCGCAACGTCGTCCCACAGAACGCAAGCCCCGACGTTGACGGGCCCCCAGGCCAGGACCCTGTATGACCCACCCCGGCGATCCCCACGACCCCAACGCCTCATCGACCTCCGCGAGTGAGCGCCCCTGCTCTGGCGAGCTGATCTCGCTCTGTGCCCGGCGAGAGCGCCAGGCCGGTGAGGAGCGCGCCCGAAGGCTGAACGGTCTGCTCGACGCGATCCACAGCACCGGCGTTGAGGTGCATAACGCGGTGATCGCCCGCGCGGAGCTCTCGGTGCTCAATGAGGTCTGCAAGGCGGCGGGGCTCTATTTTGACCTGATCGATCGCGATCTTCGGGCCTGTGTGCTCGTGCCCGCCACCCTCTACGGCGACTCCGGCGGTCGCATCTTCGGCAAAGAACCGCTGCAGGGGCGAGTGCGCTCGGCGGTGAAAGACGCGACGCTGCGGGAGGTGTTGAGGAAGTTGCAGCGCGCCAACCTCCAGGTGATCCACTACCGACCGCAGGAGGCCTCGACCCACGATCGGGCCCGCTGCGCGCTCAACCCGAACGTGGAGCTGAAGATCGCCGGGGTGCTGCTCCGCGACGGAGAGCTCGCGCGACGGGAGGGCACTTTTTGCGGCTGGCCGCTGAGCTTTGAGGGCGCCACCTACCTGGTCTTTGGCTATGAGCTTCGCGAGGTTCGCCTGGAGCGCACCCTGGAGCTGCTCGTGGAGGCGCCCGAGCCCGAGCGCCGCGATGCCTGGCAGCGCCTGGAGCTCGATCTTCTGCGGGTGCTCATCGATCCCACCGATCGCCACGGCCGCCCGGTCAGCGGGCGGGTGGAGGGAAGTTTTTTCGGCGGCCGCCAGCAGATCTCCCGAAAGGGGCTTTTGCTGGGCGCGCGCCAGGCCGTCTGGCGCGCCTTTGCCGAGCCCCGGGGGCTGACCTTGCACGCGCATATCGCCGCGCTCGTCGACGATCCGGAGGCGCGCCAGGCTTTTTTGAGCGAGGTCGAAGAGATCTGCGCCACGCAGCTTCTCAAGCAGGGCGGGCTTAAAAAGGGCGACGCCCCCATCACCCTCGACGAGGTGTTGAGCCCCTACCACTGCGACGGCGACGGCACGCTCCTTCATCGCGATGAGGTCGCCGGACACCCGGTGGCGGTGCTCTTGCTCGACGACGCGCTGCTCGAAGCGGTGGGGCTTGACCGCCTGCGCCCGATCCGCGAGGCCCAGGCCTGGGCGCGCAACAACCCGGACTCCCCGGCGGCCCACCGCATCCACTGCGCGCTGATCACCTACCGCACCGAGCTCAACCTGGTGGCGACCTACGGCGCCTCGCTTCGCTCGGCTCGACCCGACCCGCCCGACACCTCTTCGAGCTTCACCCTCCCCGCCACGAGCGCCATCCTCCCCAACCTGCGCGCGCTCTTCGACGCCCGCTTCATGGCGCTGAGCCTGGCCGACCTCAACCTCCCCCCGGCCGACGCCGGCCGCCTGGAGCGCGGCCTGGCAGCCCTGGGCACCGACCCGCGCGGCTACACCCTTGACGAAGTCGACGGCGACGAGCGCCGCCTGCGCCACCTCGATCAGGTCGGCAGCCAGACCGTCGAGGAGGTTCGACTGGCGCTCCTGGAGCTTGCGACCCTCTGGCGCTGGCAGCGCTGCCGCATCGACCCGCGCCCCTACCTGGGCGCCTCGCTCGCAGCTGCACCCGAGGTCAGCGAAGCGGCCAACGACGCCGATCCCACATCGAGCCGCCAGAGCCTGGCCGACGACCTCGACGCGCTCGCCAGTCTTTTTGATGAGGGCGGTGATCTCGGAGGTTCGGATCTTCCGGACGATTAAAGAAGATCAATCGCCTGGCACCGATGCGAATATCATGTTCGATGTTCTGGCCCCCAGACCGGCCAGGACACTATGAATAACTCCCCACCAGCCACGCAACAGAGCAAAGGCCGGCAAGGACACTACGAATAACTCCCAACCATCCACGCAGCAGGGCGAAGTCCTGCAAGGAGCCAGGGCGAAGCTGTAGCAGCGCTACCGCGAGCCCGCAGCAACGCCGCAGGCTTTGTCCTGATGCGGGGATGCGCTACGCTCCACCTATGAACAGAACCCCCACATCCCTTACGCCCGCTCTTCGACGACGCCCCCTGGCTGCGATCCTCGCGCTGCTTGCCAGCCTTATGCTCGCCACGGCCTGCGCCGACACCGACGTGCCGCTCGGCCCCTTGCCCGACGCGGGCCTCGACGACGCCGCCCTCCCCGACGCCGGCCCCTCGGAAGAGCCCTTCCCCCCGACCTGCGACCTGCTCGCCCAGGACTGCCCCACACGCCAGACCGGCCCCACCGCCTGCGTGCCCGGCGCCTCGGCCGACGACGCGCCGCGCTGCGCGCTGCTCCACGACACCCGCGGCGACGGCGAGCCCTGTGAGGTGCATATCGACTGCGGGGCGGGATTGGTGTGCAAGCGCTCCGCCGGCGAAGATGAGCCGCATTGCCGCATCGCCTGCGACGCCAGCGAGCTTGAGAGTTGTCCCGAACACCAGTGGTGCTCCGGCACGCTTCCCGGCCACGACGCGCTGGGCACCTGCGAGCCGGCCGCCACCCCCTGCGATCTTCTCCAGCAGGACTGCCCGGCCAATGCTGACTGCGTCGTGCGCACCCACCCCGAAACTGGCGAGCGCGGCGCGTTTTGCGGACGCGCGGGGTTGATCGAGGCCGGTGCGCCCTGCGGGGGAAGTCTGGGCGTGTGTGAGGCAGGCACGATCTGCGTGCGACCGCGCGCAGGCCTGGAGGCCTCCTGCCAGCGCGTCTGCGTCAACGATTTTAATTGCCCGGCAGAAGGCGAATCCTGCGACGGTCAGATCGACGCGCCCTCGGCGCGCTTCTGCCGCACATAAAACCCAGCATTTTCAACCACTTGCCCCTGATTAAAAAGATCGACACCCGCGGTGTTTCAAGCCGGCGGGATGATCGGGGTGGGCGCCCGATGTTCTGAACTCGCCAGCCCACTCGCCAGACCTTTCCCCCCTATCGCCCGAACTTCGCCCTCCGCCCCCTCAACGCCCGGAAGACGCCGCCATGCGCCTTTTTGCCGCCCTGACCGCCGCGCTGCTCAAAGCCCTGCTGATCGTGGGCGGGCTGATGCTGCTGCTCTTTGCCGGCGCGCTGGTGATGGGGCAGGCCGGACCGCATCTTCGCCAGGTCGTCGAGACCCCGCAGCGCCTTCACGAGCTTCAAAACGCCCGCGAGCGCGACATCGTCGAGGCCGCCCGACAGCTGGGGCTCGCCACCACGCACCAGGCCCGGATTGTGGCCCTCGATCGTCAGCGCGAACTCGCCCGCGCCGCCTGGGAGGAGGAGACCCGTAAAGAACTCAACCGCATCGCCATGGCCGCCCACAACCAGGCCCAGGAGACGCGCCGCACCGTCGCCGAGTCACGCCGCGCCGTCGAACAAAGCACGCGCCGCATGGAGGCCCGCTACTGCGCAAGCCTCAACCCGGTGGACTGGTGGACGTGCCGCACCCTGCGCGCCCAGATCGAGCGCCTGGAGGCCTCCGCCGCCCTGCAACGCCAGGCCGTCGCGCGCAGCGCCCGCCAGATCGAGACCCGCGCTCGCCAGGACGCCGCCCGCTTCCGCACCCGCGCCGAAGAACGCCTCAACGCCTCCACCGCCGAGCTTGAGGCCCACCTTCAAGAGAGCAACGCCGCGCTGGCCGAGCTCGAAGCCTCCCGCACCGCCCTGCTCGCGCAGGCCCGCAGCTACCAGGCCGAAGAAGAGCGCCTTCGCCGCGAGCGCTGGCTTGTGCTCGAGTTCCAAAAACGCTGGCCGGGCCTGCTTGGCCTGGCCCTGCTCATCGCGCTCTCCCCCTACATCCGCCGCACCCTCTGGTATTTTGTCGGGCTCCCGCTTTTGACCCGCGCTCGCCAGGTCCAACTTGCTCCCCCCCTTCCGGCAAGCGACGAAGACGGCCCCGAAGCCTCCCCCCAACTTCGCTGTACCTCGGCCGAACGCACCCTCACCCTGCCCCTCTCCCCCGGCGAACGCCTGCTGGCTCGGCCCGGCTACATCTTATCGGACCGCCAGGGCGCCTCCACCGCCCTCTTCTTCGACCGGCGCGCCCCCAACATCTCGTTTATCTCCGGGCTGACCTTACTCACCCGACTCGATGGCACCCAAGCCCCTGAAAACACTGGCAAATCCGACACCCGAACTCCCGAAATTGAGACTCCCCGCGAAGTCCTCCTGGGCTCCCCCCACGACGCCGACGCCTACCTGATGCGCGTCGATCTGCACGATCACCCCGGCCTTGTCTTTCGCGCCTCGCGCGTGGTCGCGGTGCGCGGCGACATCCGCATCGAAGCCCGCTGGCGCCTCTTCAACCTGCACGCCTGGGCCACCTCCCAGGTGCGTTTTCTGATCTTCAGCGGCACCGGCTCGCTCATCCTGGAGGGCTACGGCGACGTCAGCGCCCACACGCTGACCTCCCCCTCCTCCCGCGCCGAAAAACGCCAGCCCAACGTCCTCGGCTTCGACACTCGCTTGAGCTACAGCACGCGCCGCGCCGCCACCTTCCTGCCCTACCTCCTCGACCCCGAGCGCGAACCCCTGGTCGTCGATCTTTTCGAGGGACGCGGCACCTACTTCTTCGAGAAAAACCCCGCCGCTCGCCAGCGCCACCGATCGCCGGCCGAGGCCGTCGCCGGATTTTTCCTCGATGCGATCCGACGCCTTCTTGGCATCTGATCGAACGCCTGGCACCTGTACAGGACCTTATTCTAACGCGTACCACCAGATCATCAGCTCTCCAGGGCGAAGCCCTGCAAGGAGCAAAGGCGAAGCTGTAGCAGCGCTACCGCGAGCCCGCGGCGACGCCGCAGGATTCGTCCTGGGGAGCTGATGCTACCAGGGCGAAGCCCTGCAAGGAGCAAAGGCGAAGCTGTAGCAGCGCTACCGCGAGCCCGCGGCGACGCCGCAGGATTCGTCCTGGGGAGCTGATGCTACCAGGGCGAAGCCCTGCAAGGAGCAAAGGCGAAGCTGTAGCAGCGCTACCGCGAGCCCGCGGCGACGCCGCAGGATTCGTTCTGGGGAGCTGATGCTGATGCCCTGGCACCCGGACAACGTGATGCATGTTTTATAGCGCCCGCCCACTGTGTTAGAGCCCTACAAATGGCAACGCGCCACCCCGTCTATCAACCCGCAGCGCCCCCCTGATCGAAAAATTGAAAATAATGGAGAGTAGTAGCATGAGCATCCGACCGATCACCCTCTTTGACACCATGAGCGACCAGAAGCGAACCCTTGAGCCGGCCGAGCCCGGTAAGGTCAGCATGTATGTCTGCGGGGTGACGGTCTACGACCTCACGCATATCGGGCACGCCCGTGTCTTCATCTTTTTCGATGTCGTGCAGCGCTTTCTGCGCCACGTCGGCTACGACCTGACCTTTGTGCGCAACCACACCGACGTGGACGACAAGATCATCAAACGCGCCGCCGAGAAGGGCATCGACCCGCTGGAGCTCTCTCAGAACTTCATCGAGGCGCTCGATGAAGATATGGGTCAGCTGGGCGTGGCGCATGCCGATGTGGAGCCGAAGGTCAGCGAGCATATCGACGATATTATCGCGATGGTGGAGCGCCTCATTGAGCGCGGGCACGCCTACGCGGCCGAGGGCGACGTGTACTTCCGCATCAGCTCCTTTGACGACTACGGCAAGCTCTCCGGCCGCAAGCTCGACGATATGGAGGCGGGGCGCTCCGGCCGGGTGGAGGCCTCCGACATCAAAGAGCATCCCTTTGACTTCGCGCTCTGGAAGGGCGCCGCAGAGGGTGAGCTGGGCTGGCAGTCCCCCTGGGGTTATGGGCGCCCGGGCTGGCATATCGAATGCTCGGCGATGAGCCAGCGCTACCTCGGCGACAGCTTTGATATTCACGGCGGCGGTCGCGACCTGATCTTCCCGCACCACGAGAACGAGATCGCCCAATCCGAGGCCGCCTGCGGCCACGCACCCTTCGCCCGAAACTGGATGCACGTGGGCATGGTCAACGTCGCCGAGACCAACGAAGAGGGGGAGCGCATCGAGCGTAAGATGTCGAAATCCCTCGGCAATTTCTGGACGACCCGCGACGTCCTGCAGGGCTTCCACCCCGAGGCGATCCGCTACTTCATGCACACGGTGCTCTACCGCAACCCCATCACCTACGCCGTCGAGCAGCTCGAAGAGGCCGCCGGCCGCGTCGAGTATTTGTACACCTGCATCACCCGCATCGATGAAGCCCTGGCCCGCGCCGGCTTCAACGCCGCCGACAACACCCCGCCCCAGACCGGCCTTGTGGCCGAGCGCAAAGAGCTCATCGAAGGCTTCATGGAGCGCTTCGACGAGGCGATGGCCGACGACTTCAACACCCCCCGCGCCCTGGCGCTCATCGGCGAGTTGGCCCGCGCCATCAATGACGCCACGCAGTCCAAGAAGAAGCCCAAAGGCGATGAGCCCTACACCCTCTTTAAGCTGCGCGAGCTTTTGACCTCCGCCGGCAACATTTTGGGACTTCTCCAGCGCGAGCCGCAAAAAGCGCTGCTGGAATTGCGCGACCTCAAGGTCAAAGCCCTGGATCTCGACGCCGACCACATCGAATCGCTCATCGCCCGGCGTAACGAGGCCCGCGCCGCCAAAGACTGGGCCAAAGCCGACACCCTCCGCGACGAGCTCGACGCCCTCCAGGTCGAGATCATGGACAGCACCGAAGGCACCACCTGGCGCATCAAGTGATTTCAATCAGGGGGGGGGGCGGTGAGATCGGGTGCCTGGCACCCGATCTCCAACACCTTTTCGAATGCAACGGCCTTTCTCCCGTAGGGGCGTTTTTTGTGGGCGCCCTCGCGTACCGCCCCACTGCGTTTCGCTTTGTATACGTGCAACGCTCTGATCTAGGGTGACCCCATGCGATAGCGCGTGGGGTCATTTTTTTGCGTTCAAACCGAGAGGTAGGCTGTGAGCGAAGTATCCGAGGTTTCTGAAGTTTCCGAAGTCAGCGAAGTCAGCGAAGTCAGCGACGTCTCCGAAGTCTCCGAAGTTTCCGAAATCAGCGACGCCTCCGAAGACACCGAAGCGTCTGAGGTCAGCGAGGTCTCCGAAGTCAGCGACGCCTTCGTCGATCCCTTCGCAGACGACCCCGAGATCGAAGTCTTGAGCGAAGTCAGCGAGATCGCCCTCGACCCGCCCGCGCTCCCCGAGCCTCATGAGCAGCACGACGCCACCTGGTACGCCGCCCGCGGCGTGCACGACGCGCGCGTCGTCGAAGTCCTCAACCAGGTCGCCCGCCGCACCTTCATGGCCACCGGCGACGATCCCGACCAACCTTTAAGCGCTGCCACCACGCTGCCCCCGCTCGAAGTCGTCGGCAAACTCATCGCCGCGCTCGAGCTCACCCCCAACGCCAAAGTCCTGGAGATCGGCACCGACACCGGCTACATCGCCGCGCTGCTCAGCCGCCTGGCCTCCTTCGTCTACTCCGTCGAGCGCCGCCTGCCGCTCGCCAAACTCGCCGAAGGCCGCCTCAAACGCCTCGGCATCGCCAACGTCGACATCCTCCACGGCCCGCGCCTGACCGAATACGCGCTCAACTCCCCCTACGACGCCATTTTGCTCTCGGCCATCGCCCCGCGCGTGCCCGAAAAACTCAAGGGCCGCCTGGCCATCGGCGGCCGCATGGTCGTCCCGGTGGCCGAGGGCGACAAACACCCCGAGATCCTCTGCATCCAGCGCACCGGCGCCGACACCTACGATCAGCAGAGCCTGGGCCAACTTCGCTTCTCCTCCAAACTCGGCGACATCCTCGTCGAGCTCGGCGTCGCCGACCGCTCCGACATCGAGCTCGCCGCCCTCGAAGCCGACGCCCGCGGCCAGCGATTGGGTCAGGCGCTGGTCGAGAGCGCCCGCATCCAGGAGCGCGATCTCATCAAGGCGCTCGCCATTCAGCGCGGCTTTCTGCTCGCGCCGGTCGACACGCTCTTAAAGATCGCCGACCACGAGCTCGTCTACTCGGTGCCGCGGGCCTTCTTGCGCCACCACCAGGTGATCCCGCTGCTCGTCTACCAGGGCCGCCTCACCGTCGCCACGGTCGACCCGGACGCCCCCACCATCGAGCTGGCCCGCATCCTCGACGCCACCCAGATTGAGACCTATCTGGTGAGCCACGAGGAGTTCGACCACCTCTGGAACACCCTGCTCGAAGGCCGCCGCCCGGGCGATGTGCACGAAGACAACCTGAAAACCCGCGTCGAACAGAAGTTCGAAAACGTGCTGCGCGCCGCCCACCGCGTCTCCGCCTCCACCATCCACATCGACAACCAGCCCGACGGCGCCTCGGTGCGCCTGCGCATGGCCTCCGGGCTGACCGAGGTGGCCGAGCTGGCCTTTGACGCCCCCGAGATCACCTACCTCGTCGAATTTTTGAAGATGAGCGCGCATCTCGACCCCCTGGAGCAGGTCATCCCCCAGCGCGGCCGCCTCTCCTGGGTGCGCGACGCCCGCACCTACCACCTGCACATCCACGTGATGCCCTCGATCCTCGGCGAACAGCTCTCCATCAAGCTCCTCTCCCGCGGCGAGGAGCCTGCGGGACTCGAAGAGCTCGGCTTTGATGAGGAGGTGGTCGGCGAGCTTGATGCGGTCCTCCAGGGCCCCCCGGGCCTCTTTTTGATTGTGGGTCCGCGCCACGAACAAAAGTCCCAGACCTTCTACGCGCTGCTCAAACGCCTGGGCGCCGACCGCCGTCTCAAGGTCGCCTCGCTGGAAGACGACATCCTTGCCACCATCCCCGGCGTGCAGCAGGCGCTCATCCAACCCGAGCGCGGCTTTGGCTTCGACGCCGCCATCTCCGAGTTCGTACGTTTTGACGTCGACGTCCTCGGCATCGGCGACTTCCCCGACCCCCAGACCGTCATGCAGGCCCTCAACCTGGCCCGCCGCGGCGTGCGCGTGGTCGGCGTCCTCCACGGCAAGAGCGCCCTGCACGTGCTGCAGGGCCTGCGCGAGTTCGGCGTCCCCGTCGAAGCCCTGGCCCACGGCTTAAGCGCCATCCTCACCCAGCGCAGCGCCGCCCGCATCTGCGACAACTGCCGCGAACCCTTCACCGCCCCGGTCGCCTTCACCCAAAAGCTCTTCCCCCAGGGCGCCCCCATGGGCTTTAAAACCTACCGCGGCGCCGGCTGCCCGGCCTGCGCCGGCGACGGCACCCGCGGCCGCACCCCGGTCGTCGAACTCATGCCGCTGACCGACCAACTCCGCGCCGCCCTGGCCGCCGACGAACCCTCCTCCGGCCTGCGCCAGGCCGCCCAGGCCAGCGGCGTCACACCGCTCGCCGAACGCGCCATCGACCTCGCCCGCCAGGGGGTGATTCCGCCGGAGGAGCTGGTGAATTTTCTCAATTAAGGGAGGGCGGTGGAGGGGGGAGACGAAACATCTCACAGAAAACACGGAGCTTTCCGCCCCGGGAGAGAAATTTCTACCTCGGGAGCCGGACGCTTCCGCCTCCCGAGCGAAATTTTTCGCTCCTGGCCCGGAGCCTTCCGCCTCTAGAGAGAAATTTTTACTTCGGGGGCCGGAAACTTCCGGATATCGGCGCAGATTTTTCGCCCTATACCCGGATCGTTCCGCATGTCTGCGCAGATTTTTCGCCAATAGCCCGGAACTTTCCGTACCTTCGCGCAGATTTTTCGCCCCATGCCCGGAGCCTTCCGCCTCGGGAGATAAATTTTTACCTCGGGGGCCGGACGCTTCCGCCCCGGGAGAGAAATTTTTACCTCGGGAGCCGGACGCTTCCGCCCTTCCCCCCTCATCCCCAATCATACGTCACACAAAACTCCCAGATCCCCCTCCCCTGCGCGTCCTTTGTCGCCGAGCTTGAGAGATGTATCGAAACGTCCGGATGCCTGGAGCCAAACGCCATTCCGGAGCGCGCCATAAACGCTTGCAGATCCGCGGTCGTGGCCCCCTCCAGGCCTGTGGCGTCGAAGTAATAATAGACCATATGAAAACCATCGACGCTGGCGGCCTCCACGACCGCCACCCGCCCGTCAACCAACTCGATGGTTTTAGGAGGTTTGTCGGTGGCCAGCTCGCGGGTGCCGCCGGTGGGGTCGTCGGCGTCGGTGGGGCGGTTGCTGCGGTCCGGGATAAAGAAGCTCATGGTGTCTCCTCAGGTGGATGTGAAAGCGTGTTCTCACCTCAGAGATAGCGAGGGGGAACGCGATCTGCGAAACCTTCAATGGTCGTTTTACGAGTATTTTAGCATTCGCAGCTGGCACTTCGGCCCGCTATATGGAGGGAGTCCTTCACCCAACCCGGGCTTTCGGCCCGACCTGCAGCGGAGCGTGAGATGAGCAAACTTCCTGATATTTCGACGATGGATCCGGACGCCTGGTACGACGCGGTCGTTGCCCTTGGCGACGCGTTGCAGGAGCAGATTGAAGCCGCGCTCTCCAGCCACACCGATGCTCAGGCGCTTTATGACGCGTTGACCGCCGTCTTCGCCCCCTTCGTCATCGACGCCAGTGATCCCACGCTTGCCGACCAGCTCATTGTGGAGCGCGATGGCGACAAAATCTGGTTGGGAGTGCCACACGGCGACTATGTCGACATCACATATGTGCCCGACCATAAAATTTGGTGGTTTGTGGGCGATGAGGTTCCCCCCAACACCGCGCCTGAAGAGCTCCATCGGCGAGTGGCGGCATATGTTGTGGGTACGACCGCCTGGGGTGATGACGAGCTTGCGCGTCGCCGCGTTGAGGATGCGAAACGCCAACACGTTTGAGAGGACAAATTCCGGGGGCACCGATGCGTGATCCTCACAACGCACAACGACTTCATCCACGTAAAGGATCTCTACGATGCCCTCGACCCTCACCCTCGACCCCCAAACCCACGACCTCCTCTCCCCCGTAACCACACGCTGGTTCCACCAGAGCGAACTCACCGCCGATCCCCTCACCACCCGGCTCGTTGAAGCCGCCCTCGACCTCCGCGACTCGCCGGGCCTGGAGCTCGACGACATCGCCTTCGCCGTGCTCGCCGCCTACTTCTGCCGTGCGCTGGAGGTCGCCACGGTCGATGGCGAGCGGCTTACGCGTTTTGAAGACATCCCCGGCGACCTGGACGACATCACGCTGGCGGTGCTGAAGGGGTATCAGACGCGCGCGGCGTTTCGACGTTTTTGCGTCGATGGCGAGTCGCAGATTGGTGCGGCGATCCTCAACATCGTGACGCGGCAGGTGGCGGGTAAAAAGGCGAATCGCTGGAGCTTCGATGCGCTCATTCAGGCGTATGGCGAGGGCGATTATGTGCCCTCCGAGGTACATCGGATCCACGACGCATTACCTTCAAAAGTACGGATTCCAGTCGGGTTTTAGGCGCGCCATATCGTCCATTTAACCCCCCCCCCAATTCATCAATATCTACAGTCACTTACATGCCCTCCACTCTTTATTTCTGAAGGAAGCGACATGCCCTTACCCCTGATTAAAAAAACGCGATTCTACATGGTTGCCCACCACCCCATCGTCGCGGTCCTTTACGGCGACACCTGGGCGATTTTGCCTGTCGAACAAAAGCCTTATCTGCTGGATCGGGGAGTTGTGTTTCTTCACCCACTGAGCGTCTGGTTCGATCGTCTGGAGCCTGTCACGCTGCCCCGCGACCCCGTCGAAAACATTTCGGAAACCACCTTTGAGGGGGCGGTCATCGATCATCGCCTCGCACGCCTGGTCGACGAGCTCAAATGGATGAAGGAGCCTCGCGAAGACCCGCGATTTGCTGGCGAGTTCGAGGTTTTGCCCGATCTCTGGAGCGATGGGGATGAATGATGCGTGTTGGTCTTCTCTTCACCATTCGCTACATCTCCCCTCTTTTTTACCTCCCTCCTTCGCGGTAGGCTGCCATCATTGACTACCCAAACCGGGGCAGACCACCCGCGCGCCACGCCAGAAGCGTGCGCCCGGGCGCCCCACCCACTCGCCAGGAGGGAGGCGATGAAACAGGTCCTGATCACACTCGCCATCGTCGCGCTGATCGCCGTAGTCGCCATCGTGCTCGCGCTGGATGCCCAACCCCAGTCTTCCGACACCGCCGAAGCCAGCTCCGCCGAAGCCAGCGAGGTGGCGGCACCTGCGGGGGATTGACGCCTGAGAGGCAC
This sequence comes from Lujinxingia vulgaris, assembly GCF_007997015.1. NCBI lineage: Bacteria > Deltaproteobacteria > Bradymonadales > Lujinxingiaceae > Lujinxingia > Lujinxingia vulgaris. The sequence goes on along the minus strand of NZ_VOSM01000010.1, from coordinate 150,264 downwards.
ACGACCTCGCCACACAAAAAAGCCGGCGCGGCCCCTCAAGGCCGCGCCGGCGTCTTTTTGCTCTCGGCTTGCTCTCAACGAGAAGGCGCGTCGCTCAATCTTCTGGATTGGGCGCGGTACCCCCGTAACGCTCCACCAGTTCACCGTCCTCGTTGAGAATCCCGGCATCGATCAGCGTCTGGCGCTGTTCCTCGTCGGTCATTGCATCAAACGCGGCCATCGCCCGTTCATGGAGCTTGTACTCTTCCGTCTTGCGGTAATCGTAGTTGGCCATGAGATCATAAGGGCTTTCACTCATCGCATTGTCGCTTGCTGAGCGATTCTCAAAGTTCCAGTCATCCTCTTCTTCCGGATTCGGCGCGGTACCCCCGTAACGCTCCACAAGCTCCCCGTCCTCGTTGAGAATCCCGGCATCGATCAGCGTCTGGCGCTGTTCCTCCGGGGTCATCGCGTCAAGCTCCGCCATTGCACGCTCATGCCGCTTGTACTCTTCCGTCTTCCGGTAGTCGTAGTTCGCCATAAGATCGTAAGGGTCTTTACTCATAAAACCTCCTGAAGACGGGCATTCTGACACTCCGCACCGCTCGCACGTTCGCGGCGACGTGCGCGATCTTCCCCATCCCACATAAAACAAAGCACAAAAAGTAAGAACCCCAAGAACGTCGTTTCCCCCCACCGAGTTGGCTGACCATCGGCTGGAATAGTTCTCGGACCCAACCGTTGATCTTCCCCACCTACGCCTGTACAGATGTACCGGCATTCTGGCGCTTACCATTCATGTGAAAACGCGCCGGATCGCAGGTGGTGATGCGCCGGCGCAGGGTCGCCGTGGCGAAGCGGTGGTTTACCGGAACGAAGCAGAGAAGCAGAGGTGTGGCCGTGCGAGAGTCCAGAAAGTTCGAGCTTGTGACCGAATACTCGCCAGAGGGGGACCAGCCCACCGCCATCAAGCAGATGGTCGAGGGCTTGCAGCGCGGGGAGCGCTACCAGACGCTGCTCGGGGCGACCGGCACGGGCAAGACCTTTGCGATCGCCAACACGGTGGCGCAGGTCAACAAACCGACGCTCGTGATGGCGCCCAACAAGACGCTGGCCGCGCAGCTTTACGCCGAATTCAAAGAGCTCTTCCCCCATAACGCGGTGGAGTATTTCGTAAGTTATTACGACTACTACCAGCCCGAGGCGTACATCCCCTCGACCGACACCTTCATCGAGAAAGATTCGGCGATCAACGACGCCATCGACCGCATGCGCCACTCCGCCACGCGCAGCCTCTTTGAGCGCAACGACGTGCTCATCGTGGCCTCGGTCAGCTGCATCTACGGCCTGGGGAGCGGCGAGGCCTATATGGGGATGTTGTTGTTCCTGGAGGAGGGCGACGAGGTACGGCGAGATAGTGTGCTGGAGAAGTTGGTGGAGATGCAGTTCAAGCGTCGCGACATGGACTTCCACCGCGGCACCTTCCGGGTGCGGGGCGATGTCGTGGAAATCTTCCCGGCGCACGAGGAGGATAAGGCGATTCGCATCGAGTTTTTCGGCGACGAGGTCGAGGCGATCTACGAGATCGATCCTTTGCGCGGAAAGCGGCTGCGCCAGCTGGAAAAGATCGCCGTCTACCCCAACACCCACTACGCCGTGCTCCCCGAGAAGAAGAAGCTGGCGATGGAGTCCATCAAGGCCGAGCTGCGCGAGCGTTTAGAGGAGCTCGTGGCGCGCGGGATGCTGCTGGAGGCCCAGCGCCTGGAGCAGCGCACCCAGTTCGACCTGGAGATGATCGCGACGATGGGCTTCTGCAACGGGATTGAGAACTACTCGCGCCACTTCTCCGGCCGCGACCCGGGCGCTGCCCCGCCCTGCCTTTTCGACTACTTCCCCGACGACTACCTGCTGGTCATCGACGAGTCGCACGTCACCGTGCCGCAGATCGGCGGCATGTACCGCGGCGACCGCTCCCGCAAGACCACGCTGGTGGAGCACGGCTTTCGCCTGCCCAGCGCGATGGACAACCGCCCCATGAAGTTCGAGGAGTGGGAGAATCACATCAACCAGGTGATCTTCGTCTCGGCCACCCCGGGCGACTACGAGCTTGAGAAATGCGAGGGCGTGGTCGTCGAGCAGATCATCCGCCCGACCGGCCTCATCGACCCGGAGATCGAGATCCGCCCGGCGCTCGAGCAGGTCGACGACGTCTATGGCGAGATTCGCCAGCGCGTCGACGCCGGCGAACGCGTGCTCGTCACAACGCTCACCAAACGCATGAGCGAAGATCTCACCGAATACCTCGAAGAGCTCGGCGTGAAGGTGCGCTACCTGCACAGCGACATCGACACCATCGAGCGCATGAACTTAATTCGCGACCTGCGAAAAGGCGTCTTCGACGTGCTCATCGGCATCAACCTTCTGCGTGAGGGCCTGGACATCCCCGAGGTCAGTCTGGTGGCGATTCTCGACGCCGATAAAGAGGGATTCTTGCGCTCGACGCGCAGCCTGATTCAGACCATCGGGCGTGCTGCGCGTAACTCCAAAGGCAAAGTCATCCTTTATGCCGACACCCTCACCCGCTCCATCAAAGAGGCGGTCGAGGAGACCAACCGCCGCCGCGAGATTCAGCTCGCTTACAACGAGGCCCACGGCATCACGCCGCGCACGATCACCAAAAAGATCTCCGACCTGGAGCAGCACGTTCCGCCGGACCCCGACGCCGCGCCCGATGCCAGCCCTTACGAGAAGGCCGCGGCGCTGCTCGACGACACCTCCGGCGTGCTGAGCCCCGGCGCCGAGGAGACACCCCAGCTTCTGGAGAAACGCATCGAGAAGTTGCGCGAGGCCATGAAGGTCGCCGCCCGGGAGCTGCGTTTCGAGGATGCTGCCAGGTTGCGCGATGAGCTGCGGGCGGTTCAGGCGAGGTTTTTAGGCGTAGGTTAATCAGGACGATCGGGTGGGTTTTGATGAAGGACGACTGAGAAGCCAAAAGCCACGCAAGCCACTGATTTCATTCACCTTTTATCAAAAGAAATCAGAACAAAAGAGTCAGCGCCGGCGCCTCTTCGAACTCCCTTACCCAGCCCGCATCCTCACAGCCTTCGAGAAGCTTTTGGGCGCTCACGCCGAGCACGGGATGCTCAAGCTCGGCGGCGATATCGCAGAGGGGCACGAGCACAAAAGCCCGCTCGGCAATCGCCGGATGCGGCAGGGTCAGCCGGGGATGATCGAGCGTCTGATCGTCATAAAACAAAAGATCCAGATCGATCGCTCGCGGTCCCTTCGGCTGCAGACGCACTCGCCCCATCGCGCGCTCAATGGCGAGCAGCCCGTCGAGAAGATCGAGAGGAGCAAGCTCGGTGAAGAGCTCGGCGCAGGCGTTTAAAAAGAGCGGTTGGTCCTCGACAATGCGTGGCTGCGTCTCATAAAACGCGCTGAGCGCGCCCAGGCCGCTGCGCGGCAGGTGGTCGAGGGCGTCGAGCGCGCGCTTGAGCGCCAGGGCCCGATCGCCCAGGTTGGTGCCCAGCGCGATGATCGCCCGGGAAGGCTTGCCGTCTAAGGTGGGTTTGCTCAAAGTCTCGCTGCTCCCGAGCTCAAAACGAGGACGCCATGCCTGGCCCCCTGATAACGAAAATGATGACGCGACATCGTCGACATCGACAAACTAGCGGACGCGCGCTGAGTCTGGCGCTTCTGGGCACAGTCGCCCTGGCCACCGCCGGCTGCTCGGAAGCAGACCTACCAGAGGCGGACTCGCTTGTGTACTTAAGCCCCTGGTCCGGCCGCGACTTGCAGGCCGAGCCGGCCCGCGCCTCCTCGCCAGCGCTTCTCTCGGAGGCCGAGCGCGCCAACTACACCGAGATCGCCGACAGCTTTGTGCAGAACGCCCCCTCGCTGCTCACGCGCGCCGATGTGGTGCAGCGCCTGGAGTCCATCGAGCAGGTCTTTCTGCTCACCGGGCGTTATATGGAGCTTGTGGCGCTCTATCAGGACGCGGTGGAGGCCGGCGGCACCTCGTCGCCGGCCGCGCCGGCCCTGGCCTGGAGCTATGTGCAGCTCGGCCAGGAGGCCCAGGCCCGCGAGCTCATCGACCAGCTCAAAACCACGCGCCCCGATGAGGCGGTGGTGCACGTGCTCGACGCCAGCCTGAACCTCGCGCAGATGGAGCGCGAGAGCGCTGCTGCCGACCGGGCGCTCGCTGCGTTCAAGCGCGCGCGCCAGCTCGACCCGGCCTTTGGCCCCTTCCGCGGGCTCAACGCCGCAGGCATCGCCGAGCAGATCAACCGGCTGGAGGCCCGCCAGGCCCGCACCACCGGGGCCACCCAGAACGCCGTGAGCAGCGCGAACGCCGCGCAGAATAACGCCGATGTTCAACCCCCGGTCGCGCAAAACCAGCCCGCGGCCGGGCAAAATCCAGACGAAGAAACCCAACCTCCGGCCGCGCAAAACGAACTTCCCTCCGCGCAACCTCCGGCCGCGCAAAATCCGATCGCAGCCGGTCAGCCCCCGACGGCGCAAAACTCCGCGGTGCTGCAGCCCTCCGCCCCCGGCCCGCAGCAGCAGGCCGCCATCATGGTCGCCGACGGGCAGATCACCATGGCCCGCGGCGAAGACCATTTTGAAGAAGCCCAGCGCTACTTCCGCCGCGCCCTGGAGTTTGAGCCCAATAACATCGCCGCCGGCCTGGGACTTCTGCAGATCGCCTCACGCTCGGGCGCGCCCGATGAGATGGTGCGCAGCCAGATCGAGCTCTTGGAAAAACAACCCGATCTCAACGCCCGACAGGCCTACGAGCTGGCGATGATCGCCTTGCGGCGCTTGAATGATCGCCCTCTCGCGACTAGCTTGCTCCAAAAGGTCCAGGATTTGGACCCACGCTACGCCGAACGGGTTGGCGTCGATGCGCTTCTGACGCCTTGACCTGATCGTTTGGCATCACACACACGCTCACGTTTCAGGAGCTTTTATGTCCGACCTCAACGCGGTCGTCGCCGACGACAAAGTCGTCATCTTTCATTACACCCTGACCGACAAAGAGGGCGAAGTCCTCGACTCCTCCGAAGGTCAGGAGCCGATGGCCTACCTCCACGGCGCCGGCAACATCGTGCCCGGCCTGGAGAGCCAGATGACCGGCAAAAAGGTCGGCGACGCCTTCAAAGCCGAGGTCGCCCCGGCCGAGGGTTATGGCGAGAAGCAGGGCCCCGGCCCGCAGCCCGTCGAGCGCAGCGCCTTCCCCCCCGGCGCCGAGATTCACGAAGGCATGATGTTCGCCGCCCAGATGCCCGACGGCTCCCAGATGCCCCTGTGGGTCGTGGGAATCGAAGGCGACAAGATCATGGTCGACAACAACCACCCCCTGGCCGGTGAAACCCTCTTCTTCGACGTGAAGATCGAGGGCATCCGCGACGCCAACGCCTCGGAGCTCGATCACGGGCACCCGCACGGCATCGACGGCACCCACTCGCACTGAGTCGGGCCCCGGCACCGCCGGAATTGATTGGTCAAAAAAAAAACGAGCGCTGCCCCCCCGGCAGCGCTCGTTTTTTTCGTTCAGGGGTTTTCGTTCAGGGAGAAGGGTGCAACGCGCGCCCGTGTTCGCGAAGAAGGTTGCGACGCGTTCAACACACCAGAAAACCCAACAAAATCATGCCCTTGCAAAACAAAACTCCGGCGCCATTGAGGCGCCGGGGTCAGGTCAAAACACCTTAAAGCGTGGGCAGCGTGGGCGGCCCCACGTCTAGCGATTCGCAGTGGGTGGCCTCGATCATCCCGCGGACCACACCGCCCTCCGTTGTATCACCCGCCACAAATAGTTTTAAAAATCCCTCGGGCTGGGCCTCGCCAACACAGCTCTCGCAGACCTCGGCCTCAAAGAGGGTGAGCTGCGGGGTGCCCTCGCTGCGCAAAAGCGGCGGGTTGGCCTCCGGCGGCACAAAGTCGCCCATATAATCAAAAATAATCAGCTGCGCGTCTTCGGCTGCGGGCTCCCCTTCCTCATCCAGATAAACGCCCTGCACGAGCATGTTGCGCTCGGGTGAGGCCCCATCTTCGGTGGGGCAGCCCTCATCGCCGCCCTCCACCGCCTCGATGTAGAGCTCGGTGCGCCCGGACTCGGTGGCGTCGGCGTGGGTCAGACCAAAATAGGCGCGCGAGAAGGTGTAGCTCTCCTCCTCCACCACCAGGGTGGGCGTCGTCTCGGTGGGCTCCACCCGCGCGCCCTCCCCCGTTGAGATATCCACCCCGACCGGCTCCTCGCCAGCGTCTGGATCGGAGGTGTCGGGCGAATCGGCCGTGTCGCCGCAGGCCAGAAGACCGGCCATCAGCGCGATCAGCGGCCAGCGAAGCGGTGTTGAGAGGGGTGGGGTCATGCCGTCTCCAGAAAAAATGAAAAGGTTTGCACAAAAAAACGCCGACCTTCCGACCAAGGGTTTGAGGCCTCCATCGAGGGGCGCTCGTCATTGTGTGAAAAAGCGGGCGAAAAATCGACCGCCCGACCCACTTCTTCTGGAGGTCGACCATGGTACATGTGCTCAAGCTGATGATGGTGCTGGCAATGATGCTCTTCTCGAGCGCCTGCCTGATTGTTGAAGAGGGCCACAGCTGGGGTGGCGACGGCGAAGTTGGCTGCGAGTGCGATCGCGACAGCGACTGCTTTAGCGGTGTGTGTGACGACGATGTCTGCGCCGAGGCCGAGTGCACCTGGAGCTCGGATTGCGACGACGATGAGCGCTGCGTCAGCGGCCGCTGCCGCGACAGCGACGATCCTTACGACGATGGCTCCGACTACGATGATGACGCCGGCTACGATGATGGCGCAGACACCGGCGATGATGGCGCAGATACCGGCGATGATGGCGCAGATACCGGCGATGACGACTGCCCGGTCGAAGATGATGGCCAGCCCGGCTGCGGCCCGCTCGACAGCTGCGTGCTCAACAACGAGTGCCCCTTCGGCTCGCTCTGCCTCGATGGGCGCTGCCAGGTCACCTGCACCGACGATCTGCATTGCCCGACCACCGAGGTCTGCCAGGATGGCATCTGCCAGCCCGACCGCCAGGGCGGCGACCAGTGCGTCTACGATGAGGACTGCGGCACGGGTGCCTGCATCAACGGCTTCTGCCTGGATCGTTGCGAGAGCGACGCGGCCTGCGCCGACGGGGAGTACTGCCGCAGCGGCGTCTGCCGCCCCGACCACCGCCCCGGCCCCCAGTGCCGGGTGGGCGCGGACTGCAACCCGGACGAAGACTGCGTCAACGCCCGCTGCCGCTCCGCCTGCACCTGCGATGAGGACTGCGAGATCATCGGCGGCGCCGGCGACACCTGCGTGGAGGGCTACTGCGTGGCCGCCCACGAGACCAACCCGGAGTGCACCCTGAGCAGCGACTGCGCAGATAACTCGCGCTGCCTCGACGGTCTGTGCGTACCCTTCTAAGAGAAGCAATGCCCGGGTGTCGGCAAAAAGTGTAACCGCTTGCAACGTTTCGGACTTTCTCCGAAGATCCGCCGGCACCCGGTGCCCCCGACTCTCTGACCGATGTTGAGCCGCCCTTATGGCCCAGACCGAACCCCAGTTTGACGTCGACGCGACGTTGATCACCCGCGCAGCCGCCGGAGATCGCGTCGCGTTTCGGCAGCTCTACGAGCGCCACGTCGGCTATGTGGCGCATCATGTGGGGCGGCTGGTCGGGCCCCGCGGCGATCTGGAAGATGTGGTTCAGGAGGTCTTTGTGCAGGTGCACCGCTGCCTGGCGGACTACCGCGGCGACTGCACCTTCACGACCTGGCTCTACCGGGTCTCGCGCAACGTGGCCATCGATCACCTGCGACGGCGCAAGAAGACCGTCTCGCTCGACGACTGGCGCCCGCTGCGCCAGTCCGGCAGCTCCTGGCGGCGCCTGGAGGCCCGCGATCAGCTGCGCGGCCTCTACGCCGCGATGGAGAAGATGCCCCTGGATCATCGCGAAGCCTTTGTGCTCTATGAGATCGAGGGCATGAAGTTGCGCGAGATCGCCGACTTAACCGGCGACCCGCTCAACACGGTGGCCTCCCGGGTGCGCCGCGCGCGGCAAGATTTGCGCGAGGTGCTCGAAGCCACCCAACGTGGAGAGCGGCCATGAGCAGCAGTGAGCTCTGCAAAAAGATCCGGATCGACGCCTTCGATCTGCGCCGCGGGGAGCTCTCCGGCAGTGATCTGGCAACCCTGGACGCGCATGTGGAGCATTGCGCCAGCTGCCGCGACTACGTCGAGCGTCTGGGCGATATGCTCGACGAAGCCACGATCTGGGATCCGGCCGATCCGGTGCCTTTTGACGCCGACGCCCTCTTCTCGCGCATTGAAGACACCCTGGATGCGCCCCACCCCGGGGTAACTCGCGGCGACGACGCGCGCCTGGGCTCCCCTGGTGAGTCCTGGCCGGCCGCCCCACCCACTGGCGAGCGCCCGGCACATCGCCTTACGCCCACAGGCCGCATCGGCCCACCGCCGAGTGGCGCGTTTTCCACCGCAACCTCCAGCGACGACGACACGCCGGCGCGTCGCAGCGCCTCGGCCGCCCACCTGATCATCGCGCTGGCCGCGGCGCTCGTGGCCTTTCTGGCCTGGCCGCTGATCTTCTCGGGCTGGGTCGACGAGCCTCACTCCCCCTCCGATGGCGTCGCCACCACCGCAGACGACGCGCCCACAGCCAGCGACAACGCCGCCACACTCGCCGGGGGACGCCCCGCCCCGGCTGCGGCCGAAGACGCCGAGAGCGCCCCCACGCTGGAGCTCGACGCGCTGCGCCTCTTCGCCTCCGACGACGCCCGCTGGGGCATCTCGGTGCTGGAGCAGGGCTGGGAGATCGAGGCTCGCCAGGGCACGCTCGTGCTGGAGTTCTTGCCCACCGAAAACCAGACCCTGCAGGTGCGTTTCCCCGGCGCCGAGGCCACCGTGGTGGGCACCGCCTTTTATGTCGACGCCGACCAGTCGGAGCTCGGTGTGATCACTGGCGAGGTGGTGGTGCGGGAGGAAGGCGGCGAGGAGGAGCCGGTGCTCGGTGGCAGCGCCTGGGCCGAGGGACGCCAGCGCCCGATCCCCCCCACACGCTGGGCATCGGTGACCACCCACGTTGACCCGGAGAGCCACAGGGCCCGTCAGGCCCTGGCGAAAGAGGCCGCCCGAGCCCGCGCCAGCGCCCAGCCCACCTCCGATGATCTGGCCGACGACCAGGCCGCGTCCGCGCCCAATATCCGCCAGGCCTCCCCTCGCCAGACATCTCCAGAAAACTCCACCGCCCGCGCCCCCGGCCCGGCCACCCTGCGTCTGGAGGCCGAGGAGGCCATGCGCCGGCGCAACTTCGCAAAGGCCGCCGCTCACTACGAAGATCTCCTCGAGGTGCTCGGCTCCCGCGACCGCGCTGCGGCCACGGTGCGTCTGGATCTGGCGCTGCTCTACTACCGCCAGCTCAATGATGAGCATCGGGCCATCGACCACCTGACCTACTTTGCCAACACCTGGCCCGACGATATGGCCGCGCCCATCGCCATCAACGAGCTCTGCCGGCTCCTTGGCGATCGCCGCGCACAGAGCCCCCACTGCGGGGGACGCTGAGTGCGCGTCAGGCTCGCCAGCACCCTCACCCTCGCGCTCCTCGCGGCCCACCTCACCAGCTCCGCTGTGGCGCGGGCGCAGCCTGCTGCCGAGCGTCTGGAGCTGCAGACCGTCTCGGCCTGCGCCGACACCGACGCCGCCGACGAGCTGCGCGCCGAGCTCGCGCTGCGCCTCCCCGAGCTCAACCTCTCCGCCGACGCCGAGACCACCAACGCCGACGCCTCCCCGGCGAGCTGGCGCCTCTTCTGGGTGCCCGAGGGTAGTGAGCGCTGCGTGGTGATTCTGCGCACCCCCAGCCTGGAGCACCGCGCGCAGCTTGGGCCCGAGGCTGACTCCGAGGCCATCCGCGAGGCCGCAAGCCGCCTGGCCTGGGTGATCACCGCCGCGCGCCAGGCCCACGGCGACGACGCCCGCGCTCGGGCTTCCGCCCTCGCCACCGAGAGCGTCGCGCTCACAAGGAGCCTCATAGAAACGCGCGCCGACGCGGAGGTCGATGCCCTCTTCAACCAGGAAGCCGCGCGTCGGACCGCCCGCAAAGCCGCATCCCTGGCCAACCTCTCGGCGCTGCGAACCCGGGAGGTGGCCGAGGCCGCCTCCGCCCGCGCACCTGCCAGAACGCCCTCGCCAGCCTCCCAACCTCCCGCACTGGAGCCCCCCGGCTCGCTTCGCCTGGGGCTTCTCCCCGGCGTGAGTTTCGGCCCGCCGAGCGCCCCGCTGACGCTCAACCTCATCGGCAGTCATGAGCAGGCCCGGGGCACGCAGATAGGCCTCATCAACCACACCGCGCGCCGGGGCTCCGGCGCCCAGATTGGCCTCATAGCCAGCTGGAACGACGGCGACTTTGAGGGCGCCCAGGTCGCCTCGGCCTTCAACTACTCGCGCACCATCGAGGGCGCCCAGGTCGCTGCGGTCAACGTCAGCGACAACCAGCGGGGCGCCCAGGTCGGCGCCGTCAACATCGCCGGCGCCATCGAAGGCACCCAGGTCGGGCTTATAAACATCTCCAAAAACGCCAACTGGCCGGTGGGACTGGTGAACATCGCCACGGATTACCCCCCGAGGTTGTTTGGCTACTACGCGCTGCCCGGCCATATCTACACGGGATTGAGCATGGGCGGTCGCCGGCTGCGCTATCTCGTTCAAAGCGGCACGGCCCTCTTCGGCAATTCCGGCTCCATCGGCGCAGGCCTCGGGCTTCACCTGCCTTTTGACGATCGCCCTTACTTCGCCGACATCGACGCGGTGGTCATGTTTGCAGACCTCAGCACGGCCTCAAGCGGGACACACTTTCATCTGCGCGCGCCCCTGGGCTGGCGACTTGCACCGCGTTTCGCGTTGATCGCCGGCCCCTCGCTCAACATCTATTCTACGACATCGGCAACCAACCGCGACTATGGGTCGCCAGTAGCCCTTGTGGACCTGCGACAAAACAATGATCTTCTCCAGATCTGGGTCGACCTTATGGTGGGCATCGTCTTTTAGGGCGCAAGACCACATGCCCCCCTCTCCGCCCCCCAAACCTAAAGTCGGAATGCTTTGATGAGGCGCTTCCTACCTCGACCTATTGACCCTGGCCAAGATATGACAACCTCCCAACGCACCTTCCCCCAATCCTCCCGTGCCGCCCGCGCCCTGGAGCTCGTTGAAGCTCTGCAATCCCAGCTCGCCACTCGCCTGGTCGCCGCCGCGCCCAACGCCGATGAGCCGGCGTTTGAGCCCATCTCCTGGCTGCGTGATGAGGGCACTCACGGCGGCGGCACGCGGCTTGCCACCGCCGACACCCCCACCTTTAACCGCGCCTCGGTCAACGTCTCGTGTGTGCACTACGACGATCTTCCCGAAAAGCGCTTAGGCTCGGCCACCGCCCTCTCCACCATCGTGCATCCGGCCCACCCCATGGCCAGCTCCATGCATATGCATATCAGCTGGACCGAGCTCAAAGGTGGCCCGGGCACCTGGCGCATCATGGCCGACTTAAACCCCTCGCACCCCAATGACGCGCAGACCTCGCGTTTTTTGGGCGCGCTGCGCGGCGTCAGCACCGAGCTTTTTGAAGAGGCCAAGGCCCAGGGCGACCGCTACTTCTACATCCCCGCGCTGGAGCGCACCCGCGGGGTGGCCCACTTCTACCTGGAGGGCTACTCCAGCGGCGATTTTGAGGCCGACCTGCGCCTGGCCCGCGCCTATGGCGAGGCGGTGATCGCCACCTACGGCGCGCTGCTCGAAGAGAGCCTCAAAGACGCGCCGGCCCCCACCGAGGAAGAAAAACACCAGCAGCTCGACTACCACACCCTCTACCTCTTTCAGGTGCTCACCCTCGATCGCGGCACCACCAGCGGACTTCTCGTCCATAGCCAGAACGACGTGGGCATCATGGGCTCGCTGCCGGCCGAGGTCGATCGCGCGCTGCTGCGCAGCTGGGCCGAGAAAGTCCCCGCCCCCCAGCATGAGCTGGTCGAGGCGCTGGCCGACGCGCTTCCCGACGCCCACCCCGCTCCGGTCGACAACGCCACCCGCGCACGCCTGGCCAACATCGTGCGCAAGCACTACCAGCGCCACCCCGAGGCACTCGCCCTTCAGGCTCGCGGCGACACCGTGCCCCCCACGGTCGATAACCACCTCACCCCGCGCTGAGCACCGGGCCGGCGACCGGGACGCATCATCTGCGCCCGGTCGCTTGACACCTTGCCCCCCGCGCCCAAGAATCGGGACTCGAAGCTCCAATCCTGTTGTAGCGCTCTGCCGCTGGCTGTGCCTGACCCAGAGCCCCCCACTTCGAGCCCCTATGCCGCTCTACTGGCAACGCCTCAGCGACGCACTCAGCGCGCTGGCCATCGCTCCCCAGCACCATCCCAACCTTTTGGCCGAGGCAATCGCTGAGCAGGCCGCCTGCGCGCTGGCCGGGCACCGCGCGTTTTTGCTGATCATCACCCGCGACCGGGTGCTGCCACGCAATTTAAAGAGCGAGCCGATTCAGGGCTGGACGCCGATTCATAACTACGCCACGGGCACGACCCCGATGCATCAGGCCCGCATCCAGGAGTGGATGCGCACCCGCGTCCCGCTGAATGACGTGCCCTCCTCGGTGGCTATCGCGCGCTCCGCCGGCCTCTTCCGGGTGCTGCTTCGCGAAGATCTCATCGAAGCTCGCGCCTGGGATCAGACGCCCTCCGGTGAGATGCTGGAGATGCTGGGCTCCGGCGATCGAATGATCGGTGCGCTGCCCTGTAGCGAGACGGTAGAGATCGTCATCGGCGTCGATCGGGCGATTGGCCAGCCCGTCTTCAACCACGACGACCAACTCGCCCTGGCCCGCTTTATGGAGCGCTGTGGCCCCTACCTTGTACGCGTGCTCATGAGCCACGGGCTGCTCTCGCACCAGGCCCCGCTGACCCCGCGCGAGCGCGAGTGCTACGAACTTCTGCTCGACTCGCTGACCGAACGCGAGATCGCCGAGGTCATGGGGCTGACCCCGCGCTCGGCCCACCAGTACGTCTCGCGGATCTACCAAAAACTCGGCCTGAACAGCCGCGCTCAGCTCATGAGCGAGTGGCTCATCGCCGGCCAGATTTTTGAAGATATGCTGCCCTTCCCCCTCCATCCGCGCCTGGCAGGTGCCCGGGGGCTTCGTTGCGCCGAGATGGCGACGAGCACAGCGGCTCCGGTCTGAACCGAGCACGTCGTCTGGAGCGAAGCTCACGCATCCGCCCCGACGTGCCGGCCCCCCTCCAGAAGAGTGGCATGCTCTCTGCTTAAAGAGATGCCCCTGACACCGAGTCCTGCCACGAGTGAGCCCTCACAGGGCCTCGCGACGTGCATGAGCGCTTTGTTTTATGCGCCTCAGCGGCCTGACCTCGGTTTCTTGATGAATGGATGCAACACCCTCAAATTTCTGGAGGCACCTGATGAACATTCGAACATCCCTGTCCACGCTGCTTATCTTCGCGCTGCTCGCTGCGGCCTGCTCCGATGATCCTGACACCCCCAACCCGCAGGATCCCGACACCGACCTTAGCGACACAGGTCCCGATGCCAATGAGCCCGACGCAAACGAGCCCGACGCAAACGAGCCCGACGCCGAAGACACCCCGGACGTCGACGGCGAGCCCGACGCCGATGACACCCCTGACGTCGACGACGAACCCGATGCCGAGGAACCCCCGACCTGCCAGGAAGACTCCTGCACCGAGGCCGGGCGCACCCGCTGCGAGGTTGTCGACGATGCCATCACCTGCCTCTGCGACGAGGGGCTGGTGGAGGTCGGTGATCAATGTCTGGAGCCCTTCTGCGATGCGCAGGGTTTGAGCGAGGCGCAGCTGCTCGCCGACACTTCTAACACCAACGTTTACACCCCGCGCGCTATCGCCGGTCTTGGCGCGACCTACGCGGTGGTCTGGAGCGATGACCTGGGTGAAAACTCGACCAACACCGACCTTTATATGGCGCGTTTTGATCGTGATGGTCAGCAGATCGGCGACAACATCGCCCTGACCGACTCCCCCTTCTTCGACGAGATCGGACCGCACGCGCTGGCATCCGATGGTGAGGTGTTTGCGTTGGCCCGCATCGAGTACAGCGCGACTCAGAATAAAGAGAGCCTCTTTTTGGAACGCTTTGACGCGCAGGGGCAATCTCTGGGCGTAAGCGCCCCGCTGGTCGAGGATCGCGCCATCGTCAGCCCTAACCTCGTCGCGACCGACCAGGGCTGGCTACTCTCGTGGAAAGAGAGTCTGGTTGAAGGTGGTGACTACCACTGGACACACCGGCTGGCCGCCCTCAGCTCCACCGGTGAGCTTCTTGCCGGTCCCATCGATCTGACGACCTATCAGGCCGACGCCGCCCCGCATATGATCTGGGTTGAAGACCACGCCGCCCTTGTCTGGCGCGGCTATACCGATGCTGCTGCCGAGAACGACGCGACCTTCTTCCAACGTTTCGATGCCCTGGCCGAACCTCTCGATGAGGCTCCGATTCGTGTCGGCGAGTCCCACTCGTACAGCCCCTGGGTGATGTGGACTGGCGATCACTACGCGATCGTCAGCATCCACAATGCGCGCTACTTTCTGCTCAACACCCTTGATGCCGATGGCGAAGCGGTGCTTGTCGATGAAGACCTGACCACGACCAGCGCGAACACCTACGACACCCACGCCGCGTGGACTGGCGACGCCATCGCGCTGAGCTGGCGCGACCAGCGCGCTCTTATTCTCCAGGAGTTCGACCCCAGCGGCGCGCCTCGCGACGAACCCATCGCCTTTGAGCAGGGCTTCTCCACCTCCGTACCAACCCTGGCAAACCTGGGAGACTTCATGGCCCTGGCCTGGATGCGCATCGACAGCGCTCCCAATCCCATGAACGCTCAGCTTTATATGGCGACCTACTGCGCCCATTGACACCGCGCACCTCCCCCGGTCGGTCTTTTCAAGCAACCTTTGTTGAATGATTCGCACCGACCGGGGGCCTCAATGCCCCGACCCGGGGTCGCACATCGGCCTTTATTTACGCGCCCAAACGCAGCTTCACTGCCCGAGCATCGTCTCCAGGCTCTGGCGATTCTCCGAGCGCCACACGGGCCGCTCCACGAGTAGATCGTAGGTGAGGATCTGGCCGGCGCGCCCCTCGTGGTGCAGGACAGCGTGCTGGTGAAAGATCACCTCTTTGGAGCGCACGGCGTGCCCGGGGATCTCCCCCACCGGCAGGTGCGCAAGCACCGAGTTGGTGGGCCCCAGACGCTCACCGGCGGCCAGATCCCGGGTGAGCACAATCACGTGCTCCTGGTCTACATCGGTGATGATCTCATTAAAATAGATGCCCCACATCAGCCCGAGCATCACCGCGTTGCTCGCCAGAAAGAGCATCACCCCGACGGCCAGCATCCACCGCATCATTCTCGATCGCATCGTCTCTCCCTTGCCCTCGCGCCTGCGCGCGCTCGTCGCTCAATGCCTGCCTTCGATCGTAGCGAACGCCTCTCGCCACGTCGACGTACCCCTGCTGTTAAGCGTAAACTCACAACTCCTCGCCATGCCCACACCTACGCTTGATGAATGATGAGAGGTTCATGATGCATGCCACATTGCCTCGCCAGGTGCTCATCCTGGTCGCCACACTCGGCTGCGCCGCCACCCTGTCGGCCTGCTCCACCCAAACCACCGAGTCCCAGCCGGGCGCAGCGAGCGCCGCAGTCACCGCGTCGGTCACCGCACCCGCCCTCCTCGCCGACTTGCAACGCGCCGCCCGCGAAGCCTGGCTGGCCATCGAGCGCGCCCCGCACGCCTGCGACACCTTCGACTACTTCCCCCACGGCGGCCTGCGCACCCTCTACTGCCGCGCCCGAAACTTCATCGACGCCCCGCAGCTCTTCGACCTCTCGCCAGTCCCCGTCTTCGTAAGCGGCCCCCACCATGGCGAGCTCAAGCTCGACGCCACCAAGAACTTTGGCCATTACAACCCGGACTTTGTCGCCACCCTGGCCTCCTGGGCGATCCCCTCTCCCGAGGACACCCTCTTTATCGACCTGACCACCCCCACCTACGATCGCGTCGTGATGCCCCTGGCCGCGATCTACCGCGCCACCTACCTCAAGCTGCAGCAAAACCCCGACTACCTGGCCGCCGAGGCCAAACGCCTCACCCGGGCCATGCAGAGCCCCGGAGGCGTAAGCCCCGATCATTACGAAGCGTATTTTTACTTCTTTAACCCCCACTTCATCGCCAACCCCACCGGCGATCACACCTATTTTTCCGAGCGCGGCTTCGACGGCGGCTACTTCGATGGCAACGTGGTCAAATCCGCCGTCGGCTTCTGGATCCGTCGCCACATCGACGGCACCGACGCGCTCTTCTACGCCAACCTGCAAAAGCTCATCGACCTCTACGAGCCCCCCATCATCCACGACGAGCACACCTACCACTGAGTTTTTTTGGCGATATCAGAACGAAAGACGCCGCGCGATCTCCGGAGGATCGCGCGGCGTTTTTTTCAACGATCGATATCAGCGTTGGGATGACCCGGGGTCGCGTCTCACCCGCATGAATCAAGGACTTCGTGCGACCCCCGGTCGTGCAGCCACCGGTCGTGCAGCCACCGGTCGTGCCGCCAGGGGCGTGCAGTCACGCGCATTCGTTCACGGCACATCACCCTCGGCGGAGGCGTCATCTTCGGCAGCTCCGGCGTCGTGCTCAGCCGCCGGCGCTTCGGTCGGAGCTTCGACTTCGGCCGGCGTAACGTCTTCAGCTGACGTTTCGCCTTTCTCCGCGGCCTGCTTCGCGGCGATGTTCATCGCCGCGAGCCCTTTCTCAAAATCCGCGCCGATGGCCGCGTCCATATCAAAGAAGAGCCCAAAAGCTTTGGACATAAAGGTGTTGTCTCCGGCCATGATCCAGCTCACCTCGGTGTTCTCGCCAGCCGGCGTAAGCACAAAGCGGGTGGTGTTGGTGGACTCAAATGGTTTGATGAACTCCAGCTTGATCACGACCTCCTCAGAGGGCGTGCTCTCCAGAATCGTCATGCGCCCCTGGCCCACATCATCGTTGCCCTGCCAGGTGTAGACGGCGCCCTCGCCAGTCTCGGCGCCGGTGTGGTCGACCTCCATGCTCTCATCGAGCCGCGCCCAGGGAGACCAGGCCTCCCAATTACGAAAGTCGTTGATCTGGGCGAACACCACCGGCGCCGGCGCCTCAATCGTCTGCGAGCGCTCCACGCGGAACTCCGAGGGTTGCAGCGCGATCACCACCACCAGCACCACCACCAGCGCGGCAAAACCAAAAACTATCTTCTTGAGCATGATTCATCTCCCATCGGGATGTTGCGACGCTCGCGCAAGGCCATCGGGCGCACTCGCCGCGAGGGCCGCGCAGCGTCCTCAAAATCGTCTGTTGTAGGTATCGGGGCAAACCCGCCACACTGATAACGTGGCCGGAATGATGCGGCGAGTTTTTGCGTCGCCTGCCTCTGCGACGCGACACGCGGAAGGTGCCGGGGTCGTCGATCACCCGCATCAATAAAGAACTTCGTGCGACCCCGGGTCGGTGTCACTCCGGTATCATTTCGGGGGTTTTGCGCGACCCACGGTCAGACGTCTGCCCCCCTTTCCCACGCGCAACCTCTCCCCAATCAGGCACACACCTTCCCCTTTCAGAGTTTTCTTATGAGCGTCGACGTCGTGACCGAGATCCTCATCGAGCGCCCCCTGGCCGAGGTCGCCGCCTATGCCAACAATTTTGACAACGCCCCGGAGTGGTACGCCAACATCAAGAGTGTGGAGTGGGTCAGCGAGCCCCCGCTGCAGGTGGGCTCGAAGGTGGCCTTCGTGGCGACCTTCCTAAAACGCCGCCTGGCCTACACCTATGAATTCGTCGAGCTCAGCGAGCAGCGCCTGGTCATGCGCACCGCCGAGGGCCTCTTCCCTATGGAGACGACCTACACCTTCGAAACCACCAACCCCGCCCAGACGCGGATGACCCTTCGCAACTGCGGCGAACCCTCGGGCTTCTCGAAGATCGCCGCCCCTGTGATGGCGCGGGCGATGCGACGCGCTAACCTCAACGACCTCAAGGCCATCAAAGCCATTCTGGACGCGGGGCAAACCTCCTGAACGCGGTGCTCGCCAGGCGCGTCGGTCCCGATAACCGACATCTCTCCGCATGCACTTCGTCGCCGGGATCAACCACCCGGCAACCGTCGATCACCCGCATCAACAAAGAACTTCGTGCGACCCCGGGTCGGTGCTTATCTGCTGGAAAATCACCACACCACCGGGCTCGAAGCGCTGGCAGGGACCTCTTGCTCGGCCTTCTGCTTATTATGTTGGGTGTGCCCGGCGCCGGAGAGCTTTCGTGCGCAGGCGTCGATCATCATCACCAGATCGATGGTCGAGTCGATGAACGCCACCAGATCCTTCGGTGACGCCAGGAGCGCCTCTCGGGTGCGCCGCACCTGCCCCTCGCCCAGGATGAGGTTATCTCCGCTGGCCTGAATCTGCTCGAAGGCCTGGCGAATCGCCGGGTCTTTGGCCAGGGTAAGCGTTACCTCGGTGTCGCGCTGGCGAAACGCCTGCTCAAAACGCAGCGCCTTCGCTTTCCAGCCACGGCTGCCGTGGGGGTAGGGCTCATGAGGATCGATTCCGGCCGCACCCACCCCAGGCTCTCGCGCTGTGACCTTGATCGTGGTCAGGTAGGCGGTGAAGGTTGAGCGCCCCACCTCAATCTGGCGGGTCTCAGTGTGCACATCCAGCTCATAGCCGCGATGGCGCCCCTCGAGCGCCTGATCCTCGGGGCCCCGATCCCGAAATAGAAGCCCCCTCTGCTCGGCCACCTTCTGCCAGGCCAGCGAGCTCTTTTGTCGCCAGCGCCGCTCGGCGTAGGAAGCGCCGACGACGAGCGCGATCAGCGAAACATATAGCGCGACGGTGATGACGATGGACTCATCCATCCTCTGCTCCCGGTCTCTATAAAGATTTTGACACCATGCATGAAACGATGCCGTGTTCCGAAAGATCGCCCTCGACCTCCGAGCGGTTTCAAATCCCCGGCGCTCATATTACCACAGCTCGCCACCCGAAGCGCCGGCGCCGACTGCCTCCTCCATTTCGCTGTTAACCACCTTCCCCTCACCCGGGGCATCTTCGGCCCTGATGAGCTGGCGGGCGCGCGCGTCGATCTTCGAGGTCAGCTCGATGGTGGTGTTGATGAACTTGAGCAGCTCGCCAAAGGACGCGAAGAGGTGCTGGCGGCTGCGCCGCACCTGGCCCTCTCGAAGCTCCAGGTTGTCGCCGGCGGCCTGCACCCGCTCCATGACGTGGCGAAGATCGGGGTCGTCAGCCAGCCAGCGGGTCACCTCGGCGTCGTTCTGCCGAAAGGCCGCCGCAAAGCTCTTTGTGGTCGCTTTCCACTCGCCAGTCTCATGCGCGTAAGGCTCGCGGGGGTCGATTCTTGCCTCCCGCACCGCCGCCTGCAGCGTGTTCACGGCGATCGTGGTCACGTAACAGGTCTGGGTGGAGCGCCCCGCCTCCACCTTAAACAGCTCGCTACTCACACGGAGTTTGTAGCCGCGGTAGCTTTCCTCAAGCTCCTGATCGGCGGCGCCTCGATCCAGAAAGTGCAGGTCGCAATGATCGGCGACCTCCCGCCAGGCCGAGGCGCTTTTCGCCCGATGACGGCGGTCGAGATAAGCGGCCAGAATGGCAAGCGGAACCACCGAGAGGGTCACCACAAGTTCGATAAGTTCGAGTGTGTCCCAATCCATCGCGCTTCTCTGCAACATCTCTACGCATATCGCCGCTCACCGGGAGGCCGCGACGCTCTCAACAAGCCCGGATAACATCAACCTGCCAGACCAGCCTCACGCAAAGGCCCCCTGGTGGCTAAAAAGCTTATTTCGGACGCAACATCTCCGCGAACTCGCTCATATCCATACTGATCTTTTTCGGCTTCCAGCGCGTCGGGTCGTCAAACTCAAACTGCAGGCGCAACCGGTAGTCCGGCCGGGTCAGGTGAATCAGACATTGCACAAACGCGCCGTCGCCATTGGCGATCATGGCATGTTTGAGCTCCCGGAGCTTGCGCATCACGTCTCCGCCGTTATCAGGCGTGTCGGCCTCGAAGCTGCCATCCTCCAGATAGCGAAAGCCCGTCATCCGCCGAGTGCCGTCTTGAATCGTCACGACCAGGCCCAACCCCTGCCACTCCTGGGCCTGCAGATAATCATCGCCGGCGATCATCTCGCCAATCTCGGTGATAAGGGCGGCCTGAATCGTATCACTCATCGCTACATTCCTTGGGGGGGGCTGGAGACGACCGCGCGGGCCAAACCATGTGTAAGAAACCTGGCGACGGTAGAGCGTACTCGCGTTATCTACAACTCCCCGAAGCACCTGCCTCCCTCGCCAGCAAGGTCAACGACAGGGCGTTTCGCTCCGAAAACATACCCTACCGCAAGCCTCAATGGTCTCCAGGCACCACGGCGATCCCCCGCATAAACACTGGCCCTTGCACGACCCCGGGTCGGTCGCATCCGGGTCGGTCGCATCCCCGGAAGCCTCCTCGCAACAGCGCGTCTTCTCGCGTCGGCTGCCGCGGCAACTCGCCAGCTACGACGCGACCCTTTATCTTCAAAAGGCCCAAAGCCCCTCTTCACATCATGAAGTGCTCGTCTCGGAGTTCCCTATGCCGCAACGTCTTCTCTTCATCGCCCTCCTCCTCGCCATCGCCGCCTGTGGCTCGCCGGAAGACGACGCCCCGGAGCATACCCACGACACGGATGCGGACATCGAGACTGACGCCGGCACCGACGCGAGCAGCGACACCGACACCGACACTCCCGACGCCGACGCCGAGCCCGAGGATCTTCTGGAGGTGGAGCGCCAGGTGCTCACCGAGGTGCGCGATGAGGTGAGCATCGCGCAGGTTCGTGCCTCCCAGCCCGGCTGGGTCGCCATCTACGAGCTCGACGATCCGGGCGATCTGAGCAGCAGCGGCGAACTGCTGGCGAGCGTCGAGGTGGAGGCCGGCGATCGTCAGGATGTGGCGGTGAGCCTGCCCCGCGAGCTTGAGGACGGGGAGTGGCTGCTGGCCCGGCTGCACCGCGACGCCCCCCACGACGGCGTCTTTGGCTACGATGCCGGCGCGGAGACCCCCGACGATCCGCCGGCGTTGAACGCCTATGGCGAGCCCGTCGTCGCGGCGATTCTGGTTCGCGTTCCCACCGCCGGGTTGCAGGTCACCGACCAGACGCTGGAGTTCTCCACCCGCGTCACCATCGCCTCGGTGAGCAGCGATCGCCCCGCACTCCTCGCCATCCTCGACGCCGACGAGGTTGCGATCGCCGTCGCGCCGCTGACACCCGGGCTTTTTGAAATGCTGCCCCTCACCTTAAGCCGCCCCATCACCACCCCGGGCGAAACGCTGCGGGTTCGCCTCTTTGAAGACGTCGATGAGGATGGCGAGCTTGATGAGGCCGTCGACACGCTGCAGACCGACGCCGGCGGCGCGCCCCTCGACCTTAGCTTTGAGGCCACCCACGCCGATCCGGCCGACCCGGCCCCGGCGGTGCGCTTTGAGATGGCCTCGCTCGGCACCACCGCCTACCTCTTTGAGAGCGCCGAGCCCGCGGAGTTCACCGACGCCATCAGCGACACGGAGGCCTGGAACCCCACCGTGACGCTCAAGCGGGGCTGGCGCTACGAGATCAACAACCAGGGCATCAACGTCCACCCCTTCGATCTTCTGGATCTGGCCGCGCAACGCCGCGACGACGTGCTCCTCGCCAGCCAGGGGCGCGGCCTCGACCCCGCCCCCGAGTCCGATCCGCGAGTCGCCTGGATCGACGATGGCCCCCTTATGCGCTTTACGGTCGCCGGCGAGCTCCTGGGTGAAGACGGCACCCCTGGCACCCCGAACACCCCGACGCTCAGCGGGTACCGCTGCGCGGTGACCGGTCACGCCGACATGCGCGGCGCCTTTGTGATCGAAGACTGAGCCCACCACCCGCCTCGCCGCCCCCGCGCTTACGCCGGGGGGGCGGCGCTCCCCGGCGCGACAACCTGCCGCACCGCGCCTTCGCCCCCGCTGACGCCACCGGCGCTATACGGGCGCATTTCTTTCCCTTTTTTGCTTGCCAACCCCCTCGTCTTCTTTTACCTATCCCTCGCGCATCAGCGTGTTTATGAAAATCAATTTCATTTTCATCACCCCAAAGACGACAGGTTGTACCCATGCTGAATCTCATCAAGAACCGTTGGTCGCTCACCGCCCTCTCGGCCCTTCTGATGGTCTCCACCGCCTGCGGCGAAGCCACCGACACCGAAGAGCCCAACACCGAAGCGATCGACTACTCGGAGTTTCGTCCCTTCGACGAACAGAACATGACCAACCAGATCGCCCGGCTGGAATCCCACGCCGAGATCGTGACCCTGCGCAAGACGGCCACCACCGAAAACGCCGCGGAGGTCTACGGGCAGATCGAAGATCTCTATGAAGCCTACGACCTCAACGCCAAGGTCGCCGGTCGCACCGACGACCACCTCGACACCGAGGGCTGGGGCCACGAAAACGTCGGCGAGTTCTGGGACGGTCAGATCACCAACGCGATCGCGATGGGCGCCGCCGGTGCCACCGAGGCGGATGTCGCCTGGGCCGGTCAGGTCATCGATAAGGGCCTGCAGGTCTTCTTCTACTACTCGGTCTACCACGAGCTTTACCTCAAGAAGCGCAAGAACTTCGACGAGGCCTACGGCTACTTTGGCCTGAACTTCGACGGCACCCCGCGCGACGCGGCGCCCCTGGCCAACAACGCCGTGGCCCGTGAGGCGGAGTACGGCCTGACCCTGGTCACGCCCATCTTCAACTCCTTCATTGAAGCCCGCTACGCGCTGGCCAACGGCACCGCGAGCAACGACGACGTGCTCGGCGAAGACGCGGAGTACGACGCGGCGATGGCCAACATCGACCGCCTGATGCTCTCGGCGCTGGGCCACTACGCCCTGCACGAAGTCGACGTGCTCACCGAAGAAAACGCCGACATCAAAATCATCGAAGCCCGCGTGATCTGGGATGCCCTGGCCCCCTACGCCGAGAGCGTCGACGCCGACGCGGCCCAGGCCGTGCTCGACGGCCTCTACCCCGACGGCATGGTCGAGCGTGACGACGCCAACTACTTCTACACCGGCCTGAGCGAAATCCGTGACGGCAGCACCACGATCGACACCACCGCGCTGCGCAACGCCATGCTGGACATTCTGGAAACCCTCGAATAATCCGGCGGGGTAGCGGGTCGCCTCAAAGGCGGCCCGCTACCCCACTTTTTTGTGTCCGTGGGTTGGCCCCCCTTCGTTGTTTTCTGCCCTTCCCCGGGATGTCTGATGCGTCGTATCCCCCACCTGCTCTCCCCCTCCTTTCTTCTTCTGGCCTTCGCGCTGCCGACCCCTGCGTTTGCCCAACCCGCTGATGCCGACGCCGAGGTCAGCGCGGGCGATGCCCAGCCCGAGGCGTCGCAAGATCGCAAAAACGCTGAAGAACCCGACACCTCCACCGAGACAACGTCCACCGAGGTGACCCGCCAGCGTGCGCGCGCCGCGGCGATCAACGTGGTCGGTGAAGCCCCCGACGATCTGGAGGCGGTGCCCGGCAGCGCCGAGGTCATCACCCGCGAGGAGCTCGAGCGCCAGCGCCCGCTCAACGCCAACGAGGCCCTGCAGATGGTCCCCGGCGTGGCGGTGCAGGATGAGGAGGGCATGGGCCTGCGCCAGAACATCGGCATCCGGGGCTTAAACCCCAACCGCAGCCGCAAGGTCCTGATGCTCCAGGACGGCGTGCCCATCTCGCTCGCCCCCTATGGCGAGCCGGAGATGTATTACGCGCCGCCCATCGAGAACATGGAGCGCATTGAGGTGGTCAAGGGCTCGGGCTCGATCCTCTTCGGGCCGCAGACCATCGGCGGGGTCATCAACTACATCACGCCACCGACCCCCGACGCGTTCTCGATGACGGCCGACCTCTCGGGCGGCACCTACGGCTTTGGCTCCGGGCGCTTCTCGGTCGGCGACACCCACGAGGGTTTTGGCTACCTGGTCAGCGGCATGCACCAGCGCTTTACCGGCCCGCGCAACCTCAACCTGGTGCGCAGCGACTTTAACCTGAAGCTCTCCGGCAACCCGGCCGACAACCAGGCGTTGACCTTCAGCCTGGGCATCTACGACGAGACCTCCGCCTCGACCTACCTGGGGCTGACGACGCCGCAGTACGAAACCAACCCCGATTTTAACTTCGCCGAGAACGACGAGTTCACGCTGCGCCGCTACGCCGCCGCGCTCACCCACGCGGCGTTTCTGGGCGACAGCGCCATCCTGGAGACGCGTTTTTACGCCCATAACATCGCGCGCAACTGGCGCCGCCAGGACTTCGACCGCACCGACCGCGGCTTCGACTACGAGCGCATCATCGACGGTCAGGGCCGCGACATCACCGGCAGCGCCAACGCGCCCGAAGACGGCTCGACGATTTTCTTTCGCGACTCCTCCGGCAACCGCAACCGCGAGTTTAACGTGGCCGGCGTCGAGCCTCGCCTCACCCTGGCCTGGAGCGCCGGCGCGCTGACCAGCGAGCTGCAGACGGGCGTGCGTTTCCACTACGAGCAGACCGATGAGGAGCGCATCAATGGCGAGCACGCCGCCTCCTCCTCGGGCGTGATCTCCACCGATCAGGAGCGCCTGGGTTACGCGCTGGCCGCCTACGCCCTCAACCGCTTCATGCTGCTGGACGAGCGCCTCATCGTCTCCCCGGGCGCGCGCCTGGAGAGCCTGTGGACGAACCAGATCTTCTACCGCCGCCCGGTGGAGCAAGAAGGTGGCGGCACCGCGCCCACCGATCTCAACCCGGCGCCGGAGAACCCCAACCACATCATGGCGCTGCTCCCCGGCGTGGGCCTCTCCTTTGAAGTGGCGCGCCCGCTGATCCTCTTTGCCGGCGCGCACCGCGGCTGGGCCCCGCCCCGCACCAAAGACGCGGTGACCACCGACGGCGACTCCATCACGCTGGAGGCCGAGTCCTCCTGGAACTACGAGCTGGGCGCGCGTCTGCGTGCCAACACCTGGTTGTCGGCCGAGCTGGCCGCGTTCCTCCTCGACTTCCAGAACCAGGTCGTCGCCCCCAACGAGGCCGGCGGCGCGGTGGCCGAGGGCGTGGTCAACGGCGGCGAGTCGACGCATGTGGGGGCCGAGGCCAGCGTGAGCCTGGATGCGGGCCGCGCGCTGGGCCTGAGCTTTGGCATCCCGGTGATGGCCAACTACACCTACGTGCACAGCGAGTTCGGTGAGGGCTGGAGCGGCGCCCTTTTAGGCCAGACGCTCCCCTACGCTCCCGAGCATCAGGTGGCCGCCCGCGTGGGCCTGGTGCATCCCTCGGGCCTCACCGTGCAGGCCGACGCCAACTACGTCGGCGCGCAGTACACCGACAAGGTCGAATCCGAGGAGCCCTCCACCGACGGGCTTCGCGGCGTGATCGACCCGCGCTTTATCCTGGGCGCTCAGGTCTCCTACACCTTTGAGCCTTTGAACCTGACGGTCTACGCCGTCGCCAAGAACCTGCTGGACCAAACCTACATCGCTTCGCGCTCGCCACGGGGCATTCAGCCCGGCTTGCCTCGACACATCTTTGGAGGACTTCGATGGACGCACTGAATCGCACGACGCTTCGCAACATCACCGCTTTTTCCGCCGCAGCCCTGGCGGGCATGGCCCTCGTTGTGGGCTGTGGCGAGGATGAAGCCGAGTTCGACCGCGGCGCGGTCATCGAAGGCATGGGCACGGGCGTGATCATGCCCACGGTCGACGCGCTCTACGCCGCCTCGCAGGCGCTTGATACGGCGGCGCAGGCCTTCTGCGACGCGCCCGACGCCACCACGCTGGAAGCCGCCCGCGACGCCTGGCTGGCCGTCAAAGCACCGCTGAAGCGCTCCGAGTCCTTCTCCTTTGGCCCGGCGCGCGTGCCCCGCGTGCAGATGTCGATGAACGTCGATAAATGGCCCGGTCGCGGCGAAAACATCGAGGCCGCGCTCGACACCGAGGCGACCATCGACGAGGCCTACATCACGGGGCTGGACTACCGCGACCGTGTCTTTGGCTACCCCGCCGCGGGCTACCTGCTCTTCGGCGCGCCCGAAGGCGCCGCCGACACCCTGGCCGCCTACACCGACGCCGAGCACCTGCCCGAGAAGCGCTGCGAGTACCTGCTGGCGGTCACCGACCACGCCGCAGGTATCGTCGCCGAGTACCACAACCGCTGGTCGCCCGAGGGCGATGGCTACCTGACGCAGTTTGTGGAGGCGGGCTCCTCCGACGCCTTCCCCTCCGAGCAGGACGCGTTCACGTCCATCACCGGCACGATGCTCTTCGCGCTGGTGCAGATCTCCGAGATGAAGCTCGGTGTGCCCCTGATGGGCAACGAAGGCGCGCCGAAACCCGAAGATGTTGAGGCCCCCTACTCCAACACGTCTGTCGACCACGCGCTCTGGGCCTTTGAGGGCGTGGAGCGCCTCTACCTGGGCACCGACGAGGCGATGGGCCTGAGCGACTACGTGCAGTTCCGCCAGGCCGCCGGCAACGTCGACCAGACCGTGCGCGACCGCATCGCGGCGGCCCGCAGCGCGCTGGAAGCCCTCGATGAGCCCCTGGCCGAGACGGTCGTCAACGACGCCGACGCCGTGCAGGCGGCCATCGACGCCGTCGACCAGCTCAACCAGGTCATCAGTGGCGAGGTCTCCACGCTCCTGGGCATCAACCCCACGACCGTGGAAGGTGATAACGACTAAATGCGCGCCCTCTTTGCTCCGGTCCCGGCCTCGGCGCTGGCGTTTTTCCGCGCCGCCTTTGGCATCGCCATCTTCGTCGGCGCGGCCCGCTACCTGGGTTACGGCTGGGTCACCGAGCTTTATGTCACCCCCGAGTACCATTTTACCTACTGGGGGTTTGACTGGGTGAAACCCTGGCCCGGCATCGGCATGCACGTCCATTACGCCCTGATGGGGCTTCTGGGTCTGTGTGTCGCGGCCGGGCTTTTTTACAGGGCGAGTATCGCGCTGGTCTTTGGGATGTTCACGTATGTGGAGCTGATCGATAAGACCGCGTATTTAAACCATTATTATTTCGTCAGCCTGGTCGCCCTGCTGATGATCTTCATGCCCCTGCATCGGGCCTACTCGCTCGACGCCCTGCGCAAACCGGAGCTGCGCCGAGACTGGATGCCCGCCTGGCCCGCCTGGATCTTTCGCTTTCAGTTGGGCTGCGTGTACTTCTTCGCCGGCGTCGCCAAGCTCGAAAAAGACTGGCTCTTCCATGGCGAGCCGATGACGATCTGGCTGGCCGCCCGCACCGATTTTCCGCTGGTGGGCCACCTCTTCGATCTGCCCTGGCTCGGCCAGGCGATGAGCATCGCCGGGTGCCTCTTCGACCTGACGATCGTCTTCTTTCTCCTCTGGCGCCCCACCCGGCTGTGGGCCTACCTGACCGTGGTGGTCTTCCATGTGGCCACGGGGCTTTTGTTTAACATCGGCCTCTTTCCGCTGATCATGATCGCGCTCACGCCGATCTTCTTTGATCCGGACTGGCCGCGCAGGCTCTGGGCTAGGTTCAAAAAAGTGCCCTACCAGGCCCCCGAGCTCCCCGAGCATCTGCCGCCCCGCTCCCCCCTGCTTCGCCAGATGGGCACGGCGGCGCTGGCCCTTTATGTAGCGGTGCAGCTCGCTCTGCCCATGCGCCACCTGCTCTACCCGGGCAACGTGCTCTGGAACCAGGAGGGCTGGCGCTTCTCCTGGCGGGTGATGCTCATCGAGAAGAGCGGCTTTTTGAAATTCGAGGTGCGCGATGCCAACAGCGAGCGCCGCTGGGTGGTCTACCCCCGCACCTTCCTCAACGACCGCCAGCTCCAGCTCGCCACCGGCAGCCCCGACATGATCCTGCAGCTCGCCCACCACATCGCGGCGGATTTTCGCAGCCGCGGGGTGGAGCACCCGCAGGTCTTTGCCGACGCCCACCTCTCGCTCAACGGGCGGCCCTCCAGCCGCTTTATCGACCCGGAGGTGGATCTGGCGAAAGAGCCCCGGGGGCTGGTGCACTTTGACTGGGTGCTGCCGGAGCAGGGCGCGGCGCGTTGACGGGGTGGCGGCTTCGCCTTGACCCTTCCACAGCCTTCGTCTTACCTATCATCCCCCCCATGCAAGGGCCGCTTCGCCCGTTTTTACCGGCTTGAGGCGCCGCTTTGCTTGATGCAGTCCACATCCCTCGCTCGGTCAAACTGGCGAGGTGGTTCATAGCAGGAGTACCCGCGTGAATACCGAAAACCACTCTCAAACCGCCGCGTTCTTATGGTCCGTCGCCGACCTCTTACGCGGCGATTTTAAGCAATCGCAATACGGCCGCATCATTTTGCCCTTCACGCTCCTGAGGCGTATGGAATGCGTGCTCGAGCCCACCAAAGAAGCGGTCTTGAGCGCGGCCGCGGCCCATCAAACAAAGCCGGACGCGGTGCGCGAAATGCTGCTGCTGCGCGCCGCCGGGGACCTGCAATTCTTCAACGCCTCGCCGCTCACGCTGGCCACGCTCTCGGACACCCAGACCGCCGCGGATCTGATGAGCTATGTGCAGTCGTTTAGCAGCGACGCGCGCGAAATCTTCGAGCATTTTGAGTTCGAGAATTTCGTGCAGCAGCTCCAGAACGCCAACCTGCTCTATATGGTGGTGCAGCGTTTTGCCGCCACCGACCTGAGCCCGAAGCACATCAGCAATTTCGGCATGGGCATCATCTTCGAGGAGCTGATCCGAAAATTCGCCGAGAGCTCCAACGAGACCGCCGGGGAGCACTTTACCCCGCGCGATATCGTCCACCTCACCACCTCGCTGGTGCTCACCGGCCAGGACGAAAAGCTCGCCCCCCACAAGATCGTCACCATCTACGACCCCACCGCGGGCACCGGCGGCTTTTTGTCGGAGGGCGACGAATACATCGAATCCATGACCCGCCAGGTCACGGTCTCGCTCTTTGGCCAGGAGCTCAACCCCGAGTCCTACGCGATCTGTAAGGCCGATATGCTCATCAAGGGCAAAGACGTCTCGCAGATCAAGCTCGGCAACACCCTCTCCGACGACCAACTCGCCGGCACCAAATTCGACTTCATGCTGAGCAACCCGCCCTTTGGCGTCGAATGGAAGAAGGTCAAAAAGCAAATCACCCGCGAGCATAAAGAGCGCGGCTTCAACGGGCGTTTTGGCCCCGGCCTGCCGCGCGTCTCCGACGGCTCGCTCCTCTTTTTGATGCACCTGGTCAGCAAGATGCGCGACCCGCAAGAGGGGGGCTCGCGCATCGGCATCATCCTCAACGGCTCGCCGCTCTTCACCGGGGGCGCGGGGTCTGGCGAGTCCGAGATTCGGCGCTATCTGCTGCAGAATGACCTGGTCGAGGCCATTATCGCCCTGCCCACCGACATGTTCTACAACACCGGCATCGCCACCTATATATGGATTCTGTCCAACAAAAAGGCCGCCGAGCGCCAGGGTAAAGTGCAGCTTATCGACGCCAGCGACCAGTTCGCCAAAATGCGCAAATCGCTGGGCAGCAAACGCCACTACATCACCGAGGAGCAGATCGACCAGATCGTGCGCCTTTTCGGTGATTTCGCCGAGACCCCAACCAGCAAAATCTTTCCCAACGACGCCTTCGGCTACCGCCGCATCACCGTCGAGCGCCCCCTTCGCCTGAACTTCCAGGCCAGCCCCGAGCGCCTCGCCCGCGTGCCCGAAGAACGCATGATCGAAAAAATGGACGACGACGCCCGCGCCCAGCTCATGCAGGCCCTGCAGACCCTCGACCCCGCCGAGCGCTACTTGAGCCGCCCCCGCTTCAAAAAGACGCTTAACAAGGCCCTGAAGGCCCACGGAATCGAGCTGCGCGCCCCCGAGCGCCGCGCCATCCTCAGCGCCCTGAGCGAGCAGGACCCCGATGCCGATATCTGCCTCGTCCCCAGCGGCAAATACAAAGGCGATACCGAGGCCGACACCTCCCTGCGCGACTACGAAAACGTCCCCCTCGGCGAGTCGGTCTACGAGTATTTTGAACGCGAGGTAAAACCCCACGTCCCCGACGCCTGGATCGACGAAGACAAACGCGACGAGCTCGACGGCGAGGTCGGCATCGTCGGTTTTGAGATCCCGTTTAATCGCCATTTTTATGTGTTTGAGCCGCCGCGCCCGCTCGAGGAGATTGACCGGGATTTGAAGGCCTGTACGGACCGGATTAAGCAGATGATCGAGGAGTTGTCGGCATGAGTTATCCTAAATATCCAGCGTATAAAGATTCTGGGGTGGAGTGGTTGGGGGAGGTTCCGAAAGGGTGGGATATTGCAAATATCAAACTTTTTGCTGAACTCATCACTGGAATCACTCCACCCAGTAGTGATTTGAGTAATTATACAAAAGAAGGATGGCCATGGATTCGTCCTGAAGATCTTGATAATTCTGGCGATGCCGTTTTGGCCTCGCGATTTTTAACAGATAAGGGATGGAGGTTTTGCCGAACAGTTAAAAGCAAATCAACTCTAATTTGCTGCATTGGCTCCATCGGCAAGCTTGGCTTTGTCGAGTCTAATGTAACTACCAACCAGCAAATTACAGCAGTTGTGCCAAAGAGAAATGAAAGATTCTTCTTTTACTTAATGCACACTTTAAAACCAGCTTTTAATATTAACGCAACCGGCAATGTACTTAGAATTCTAAATTCAGAACGGCTTGGAAATATTGCGATTACAATTCCTTCTCAAAATGAGGCTGAGACAATCGCCCGCTTTCTCGACCACGAAACCACCCGCATCGACGCGCTGATCGAAGAACAGCAGCGCCTGATCGAATTGCTCCAGGAAAAGCGCCAGGCCGTGATCTCCCACGCCGTCACCAAAGGCCTCGACCCGACGGTGCCGATGAAGGATTCCGGGGTGGAGTGGCTGGGGGAGGTGCCGGCGCATTGGACGGTTGGTGGTGTAACGCACTTTATCGGCCCAGTAGTGGATTACCGAGGAAGAACACCAACAAAAGTTGATGATGGTATTTTCTTAGTTACTGCTAGGAATATTCGTAATGGACAAATCGACTACGAGGTATCGAAAGAATACGTTGAGCCTGAGTCCGCTGAATCGCTGTTGGCTAGAGGGCGTCCTGAGATAGGAGATTTATTATTTACAATGGAAGCACCGCTCGGACAGGTTGCATTAATTGATCGAACAGACATTGCTTTGGCTCAGCGAATTGTCAAATTCAGAGGCAAGCCGGATGTAATGAATAATCACTATTTGATGTTCTGGTTTATGAGCACAGCCTGCCAGGCTAGATTGGAAACTTTGGCAACCGGATCAACAGCTTTAGGCATTAAAGCAAGCAAGTTAGGAATGATTGAATGTCTTGTTCCCCCATTGAAAGAACAGGATGCTATCGTTTCGCATCTTCAGAAAGAGACTGCTAAAAGTGACACGTTAATTAATGAAGCAGAGCAAGTAACTTTACTCCTCCAAGAACGCCGCTCCGCCCTCATCTCCGCCGCCGTCACCGGCAAGATCGACGTGCGCGACTGGCAACCGCCCACCCCTTCCAAAACGCATGACGTGGAAGAGGCCGAGGCCGTATAAACTCTTTTCTCGTGCACGAAGCCCCTTCGAAGTCCCCACCCAAGGTCGTACCCATGGCGAAAAGCACAGAAGCCCCCTTCCAGCAGGATATCATCGACGCCATGTGCGCCCGGGGTTGGCTGACCGGCCCGCCTAAGGGCTACGACCGCGAGGCGGCGCTCTATACCGAGGATTTCCTCACCTATTTCAAAGAGGCGTGGCCCAAGCGTTGGGAGAAATTCGCCAAGATGAATCCCAATGGGCCCGAGGCGGTGTTGGTCCAAAAATTGGTGCGGGAGCTGGCGCAACAGGGGACACTCAAGGTGCTGCGCCAGGGGTTTAAGGTGCCCGGGGTGCGGGTCGAGACTTGCAGCTTTAAGCCCGACCACGCCATGAACCCGGAGAGCCAGCGGCGCTACGCGTGCAACCGCCTGCGCGTGGTGCCCGAGGTCGCCTACTCGCCGCACGCGCGCACCGGCGCCAACGCGTACAACCCCCGCCTCGATCTGGTGCTCTTCGTTAATGGCATCCCCACCGCCACGCTCGAGCTCAAGAGCGAGTTCAAACAATCGATCGAGAACGCCAAGCGCCAGTACAAACAGGACC
Organism: Lujinxingia vulgaris; assembly: GCF_007997015.1. Lineage (NCBI taxonomy): Bacteria > Deltaproteobacteria > Bradymonadales > Lujinxingiaceae > Lujinxingia > Lujinxingia vulgaris. The sequence goes on along the minus strand of NZ_VOSM01000010.1, from coordinate 117,947 downwards.
GCCCGCCTAAAGACCCGCTGACCCGCAAGGACGAGCCGCTTTTGACCTTCAAGCGCGGCGCGCTGGTGCATTTTGCGGTGAGTCAAAGCGAGGTGGCCATGACCACCCGCCTGGAGGGCAAGGACACCTTCTTTTTGCCTTTTAATCAGGGCAGCGAGGACGACGGGGCGGGCAACCCGCGCCCGGCCGACGACACCCAATATGCCACCGCCTACCTGTGGGAGCGCCTCTTTCAGCCCGACGCCTGGCTTAAGATTCTGGCCCGTTTTCTGCACCTGGAGCAAAAGACCGAGGAGCATTTCGACGGCACGCGCACCGTCAAAGAGACGATGATCTTCCCGCGCTACCACCAATGGGAGGTGGTCAATCGGCTGGTCGAGACCACCCACCAGAATGGCGTTGGCGGGCGCTATCTGATCCAGCATAGCGCCGGCTCGGGCAAGTCGAACTCCATCGCCTGGACCGCCCACCAGCTCGCGTCCCTCTACGATGCTAGCGGCGAAAAACGCCTCTTTGACTCGGTGATCGTCATCACCGACCGCACGGTGCTCGACGACCAACTGCAAAAGACCATCGACCAATTCGAGCACGCCGCCGGGGTAATCCAGCCGATCAACCGCGAGATCAGCAGCAAGAGTAAATCCGAGCAGCTCGCCCGTGCCCTGCTCGAGCAGAAGCGCATCATTATTGTCACCATCCAGACCTTCCCCGCGCTCTACGACGCGCTGGACAAGTACCCCCAGCTCGCCGGCGGCCGCTACGCGGTGATCGCCGACGAGGCGCATTCCTCCCAGACGGGCCTCTCGGCGGGCAAGCTCAAGCAGTTGCTGGGCAGCGAGGGCGCCGACGCCGAGGAGCTCAGCGCCGAGGACCTGATCACCGCCGCGGCAAAGGCGCGCGGGCCCAACGAGCACATCAGCTATTACGCCTTTACCGCCACGCCCAAGCCCAAGACCCTCGAGCTCTTCGGCCATGCCCCCGACCCGACGCTGCCGCCCGGGCCGGGCAATACGCCCGAGCCCTTCCACCTCTACTCGATGCGCCAGGCCATCGAGGAGGGCTTTATTCTCGACGTGCTGCTCAACTACACCACCTACAGCACGGCCTGGCGGATCGCGCACCCCAATGGCGAGCAGGACGACGAGGTCGACTCCAAAAAGGCGCGGCTCAAATTGGCCAAATGGGTGCGCCTGCACCCGCATAATATCGGGCAAAAGGTCGAGGTCATCGTCGAGCATTTCCGCGCCCACGTGCGCCACCTGCTCGGCGGCCAGGCCAAGGCGATGGTCGTCACCAGCAGCCGCCAGGAGGCCGTGCGCTACCAACTCGCCATGCGCAAATACGTCCAGGATATGGGCTACGACGATGTGCACCCCATGGTGGCGTTCTCGGGCAGCGTTGCCCCCGACGCGGTCATCCCCGAGGAGGTCACCGAGACCAGCAGCCTGCTCAACCCCGGGCTGAACGGGCGCGATCTGGCCAGGGCCTTCGACACCCAGGATTTCAACGTAATGATCGCGGCCAATAAGTTTCAGACCGGCTTCGACCAGCCCAAGCTCTGCGCCATGTACGTCGACAAAAAGCTTCAGGGCGTCGACTGCGTGCAGACCCTCTCGCGCCTCAACCGCACCTTTAGCGACGACAAGCAGACCTTCATCCTGGACTTTTATAACGAGGCGGCCGACATCCTGGCCGCGTTTTTGCCCTATTATAAGAAGGCCGAGCTCAGCGACGTGACCGACCCGCAGAAGGTCTTTGATCTGCAAAACCTGCTCAACGACGAGGGCATCTACCAGTGGCAGGAGGTCGAGGCCTTCGCCCGGGCGTTCTTTGACCCCAAAACTCCCAACGCCACGCTGGCCTACTATTGCAAGCCCGCCCACTCGCGCTTCGCCGAGCGCTACAGCGCCGCCCGGGACGCCCGGGAGCAGGCGAAGGCACGGCGCCGCGACGCGCAGGCCGCCGGCGACAGCGTGGCCATCAACCAGGCCGAGCACGACCTGAAAGTCGCCGGCGAGGAGCTCGACGGGCTGGAGCTCTTCCGGAAAAACCTGCAGAGCTTTGTGCGCCTCTACGAATTCATGTCGCAGATCATCCCCTACGAGGACCCCGAGCTGGAGCAATTGAGCGTTTTTGCTCGCCACCTGCACCCGCTTTTGCGCATCGACCGCCTCTTTGAGGAGGTCGATATCGGCGAGCTACGCCTGACGCATTACCGCCTCAATAAACGGGCCGAGCAGCAGCTACGGCTGGCGGATCACGATGGTGAGTCGCCGCTCAAGCCGGGCTCCGACGTGGGCACGGGCAAGGCGCGCGACCCCAAGAAGAAACGGATCTCCGAGATCATCGAGGCGCTCAACGAGCTCTTCGGCGCCGAGGTCAACGAGGAGGATAAATTGCAATACCTCACCGGCATCGCCGCGCGCATGAGCCGCGATGAAAACCTGATGGCCCAGGTGCAGAACAACTCCGACGAGAAGCTTATCGGCAGCTCTGATTTCCCCAAAAGCGTCAAAGACAATGTGTTGGACGCCATGAAGGACCACGAAAAGCTGTCTCTTGAGGTGCTCAATACGGAGAAATCTCAGCGCGCGTTCACGCGCATGGTCTTGCGTTTGCTCAAAGACCCGAAATTTTTGGAGAGCGCGCAGCTGCTCAGCGCCTGATCGCCCCCCATACCCCCCCTCCCCCCCATCGCCATGCCCCCCCGCGCCCTCCCCGGCCACCGAGGGGGGGATCGGCATGGGGGGCGCGGCGCGCGGCTGGCGCAAAATTTGCGCCTTTATGGCGTCTTGAGGCCCCTGAGGCCACCCCACCCCCCATTCACATCCCCCCTGCGCGGCGGCGGTGGCTTTTTTGGGGGCATCTGCATGGGGGGGCCGCAGGGGTCGGGGCCCTGCGGCCGGCATAAAACGCCGGCTTGAGCCCCCCCGGGGGTCTCAAGGGGGCATCGGGATCCCCCTTTTCCGAAAAACGCGGGGGCGCAGGGGGCATCTGGATGGGGTGGCTGGAGGGGTCGGGGCCCTGCGGCTGGCATCCGATAGGAAACGCGCCCCAACGCAAAAACGCCCCGGGCCGCATCGAGCGGTCCGGGGCGCTGTTTGGGTGGGTCTGGCGCGGATTAGAGCGTATCAAGCGCGGGGCTGGGGTCGGCGACCGGCTCCGCCGGCTCCCCCGCGTTCGGGTCGCCCGCCACCTCGTCCAGCACCTCGCCAGTCTCCGGGTCGATCGGAGGGGCGATGCGCCGGCGCTTATAATACGCGCGCACGCGCTGCTCCTGCTCGTCGACCGGGGCCAGGAGCTTCGCGCGGGTGGCCGGGTCGTGCAGGTAGTCGTTCCACACCCGCAGAATCACGGCGAAATACGCCTCCAGCCCGACGCGGTGGGCCTCCTGCACCTGGTCGTAGGTGATGGCGTTGGTTTTGAGCCCCGAGAGACGCTCGGTGTACTCGGCGTTCACCGTGGTCAGCTGCGTGACATAGATCTGCAGGCCCAGCGCGTCGACCTGGCTGGCATAGTCGCTTTGAAGGCGCTCTAAAAGCTCATCGATGGCGGCGTTCTGGTCTTCGTAGCGCAGCGAGGTGGTCACCCCGACGCCCTCGGGGAAGAGCGCGGCCTGCATCGTGCGGGCCATCTGGCGGTTGGGGTGGTCGAGCTCAAGCTCGGCCCAGTTCGCGATGGCGCGCGCCAGCTGGCTGAGCGCGCGGTCGGCGCGGGCGTCGACCTCGGCGATGCCCTCGCGTTGCAGCGGGGCGGTCTGGCGCTGATTTCGCCAGTCGAAGGTCAGCGACCGGTTTTTGGTATTCACGGCGATGGCCTCTTCGACCATGCCTTTGAGCTCCGCATTGTCGATCTCGGCCGGCTGCCCGGCCTGCGGGCTCAGGCGCGCGTGCTGCTTTTGCAGCGCAAAGAGCATCGCGCCGGCGGTGGGTTGGCGATAGTTCAGAAGGTCCGTCAACTGCACATATGCGCTCATGGTTCTCTCCATGCAAAGGGACCGCCCCCACTGGGCGAGTCGACAGGTTTTTACTGCGAGTGGAGATACGTTAGGGCGCTCGGGGGTTCGGCGCAACCGGACTGCGTTGCTCGCCAGGCCTTGAAGCTCGGTCTCCTGGATTACGCGCGGGCGCCCACAAGGGGCGCCCCTACGAAAACGCCTCAAAGGCGCATAAATAAAGGGGATTATCCGACCCTGGGTCGGTCGCGAAGCTGACCCCGGGTCGAAGGCCGCGCCCACGCAGGGGTTGCAGTCTGCGCGACTTAAGGCGAGAGTCTGGCGCGCACGGCATATTTTAAAACGACTTTTTTCAGGATGGACTGCCATGGCCGGAACAAGCCTGCTTACGCTGATCGACGATATCGCCACGCTGCTCGACGACGTCTCGGTGATGACGAAGGTCGCCGCCAAAAAAACCGCCGGACTCATCGGCGACGACCTGGCGGTGAACGCCGAGCAGGTCACCGGCTTTGGTGCCGAGCGCGAGCTCCCGGTGATCTTCGCCGTCGCCAGAGGCGCGATGATCAACAAGGTGATCCTCATCCCGGCCGCCCTGCTGATCAGCGCGTTTTTACCCTGGCTGCTCGTCCCGCTTCTGCTCGTCGGCGGCGCCTTCCTGGCCTACGAGGGGGCGCATAAGGTCCACCACAAGCTCTTTCATAAAGAGGAAGAGGCCCACGAGAAGGAAGAGCTCGTCAAGGCCGCCCGCGACGAGAAGGTCGACCTGGTGGCCTTTGAGAAAGAGAAGATCAAGGGCGCCATCCGCACCGACTTCATCCTCTCGGCCGAGATCATCGTCATCGCCCTGGCCGCCGTCGCCGAACAATCCAGCGATTTTGTCACCCAGCTCGGCGCGCTCATCGCCATCAGCGTGATCGTGGTCGTGGGGGTCTACGGGCTGGTCGCGGGCATCGTGAAGATCGACGACCTGGGCCTCAAGCTCATCAAGAAAAACAATGGCGAGAGCGCCCTGGGCAGCTTCCTGCTCAACGCCTCCCCGAAGATCATGAAGGGGCTGGGGATCTTCGGCACCGTCGCGATGTTTTTGGTCGGCGGCGGGATTTTCTCACATAATATCGCGCCGATTGAGCACCTCTTCCACGACCTGGCGCACGCCGCCGGCCCGCTTGCCGGAGCGCTGCGCTACGGGCTCGACGGCATCCTGGGCGTGATCATCGGCGCGATCATCGTGGCGATTCTCAGCCTGGGGAGCCGGCTCAAGCCCTCCACAGATGAGGCGGCCGACGGCGCGGCGTAAGGCGAGGGCTCAGCTCGATTCGCCGCCGCCAAGCCGTCGCACGAGCTCTTCGCGCGAGTTGAACCCGAGTTTTGTGTAGATCGCGCGCAGCTGGTTGGCCACGGTTCGCACCGAGGTTTTTCGACGCGCGGCGATGGCCTCATTGCTAAGCCCCTCGTAGACCTGACGCGCCACATCGCGCTCGGCCTCGGTGAGCTGCGCCGGCAGATCGCAGGGCCGGTCGGCGAGCGCAAGCAGCGCGCTGTCCTCCATCGGGACGGGGCTCGGCGCTTCAAAGACCGAGCTGACCAGACGAATCAGCCCGGCGCGACCCTCGACATTGAGCTTGAGCATCGCCGAGCGCAGCTGCGAGCGCACCGTCGAGGGTGAGAGCCCCAGCTCATAGGCCACCAGCTTGGTGTGGTGGCCGCGTCCCACAAGATAGGCGACCTGCCGCTCTCGCTCGCTCAGGCGCACGGTGCTGCGCACATCGACGGCGTTCTCCCGCAGGATCGTGTAGGTGCGCCCGTCGCTGTCGACCACATCCAGCAACGACCAGCGCCCGGCCACCAGCCCCTGCCAGAGCGTCATCGCCTCCAGCGGTCGGTGCTCGGCCAGAGCGTCGGCCTGGCGTCGTGCGGCGATCATGGCGCGGATCGTCTCCCGGCGCGCGGCGGGTTTCAGCGTGGTTTCGCGAACCTCCAGGCGGTCGGTGCGAGGATCGTAGATGGCGGCGGCGCCATCGAGATCGGCCCGATCCAGGCGTTGACGCAGCCTGGCGCCGGCGGCGATATGCGCGGCGACATGCTCCCAGAGGGCACGGCGCGCCGGCTCCACACCGGCGACCTCGTCGCGCATCACGCTGAACATCCACCCCTGGCAGCGCGACTCATCGACCCGCAGCATCTCAAAGTCGATCACGTCGCGATCATGGGCCAGCCGCTGCATATCCGAGTCGTCGCGAAGATCCTCTAAGGCCGGGTGGGCCTGCGCGATCTCCGAGAGGCTGCGGTAGCAATAGGGTTGCTCGTAGGCCAGGCGCGCCCGGGTCGGGTCGAGGTTTTGCAACAAGGAACGAAACATCGTCTCGTCACCCTCCCAACCTCCGCGGGTGATGAACTCCTCGGGAATCACTCGCCCCTCTTCCACCCGCCAGCGAAACCCCACAAATCCTCGCCCCCGATCAAGCCGGGGCCCCATCATCTCGACCAGCTCGTTGAGCCACCCCTCGTCATCGCCATCGAGGCGGTAGGCGGCATGGGCAATCTGTACAACGTGACTCAAAACGCTCCTCGCATGATGCCGTAAGCTCGCCGCGCGCTCGTCGAACCACGCGGGTGAAGCTCCAGGGTGCTGTAGGTCCCTCATTATAGGCGTCGGCGGCGGCGCTGACAGCCGACGGCCCCCTGATAGACGAATTGACTATACGCGTGAATGGCCCTTTCGGACGCGCTCATCTGCATGCGGCGGTCGGCTGATGGACACGATGACTATGGCTCGCCAGGCGGCCCCTGCCCTTTGATACGAATTGTCACAACAACCCCAACGACGCTTTGTATCGAGGTGTTTCATGCGTGCAACTCCCTTCACGACCTTCGTTCTTGCGACGAGCCTGCTGCCGCTTCTTCTGCTCGCGCCGGCCTGTGGCGAGGATGCCCCGGCCGACGATGACCCCGCTCCCGTGCAGTCTGATGCAGGCGAAGACGCCGACGCCGGCGAGGACTCGGACGCCGGAGACGATCCCGACGCTGGCGAAGATACCGACGCCGGAGACGATCCCGACGCTGGCGAAGATACCGACGCCGGCGAAAACAACGACTGCACACCGGAGGGCGCGGGCACCTCGTCCTTCGACGCCCCCATCGCCACCGCGGTTGGCGAAGCCATCTCCGGAGTCGCCGACAGCGAGTGGGACTACTACCGCATCGAGGTCCCCGACCCCGAGGGCTTCTGGCAGTTTGAGCTCGTCGCCGACGACGATGACCTCGACGCGGCGGGCATCGAGATCGAACGCGTCGCCGGATACAGCGATGAGGCCGGCGAAGATCCCTACTGGGACAGCGAGGAGCTCGGCAAGACGCCGGAGGGCTCGGCCATCTGGCGAGGCGCCTACGATAACAAGACGTCTCCTGGCTGGTTCGAGCCCTGGTTTGGCGACGACCTGGAGCCCACCTTCATTCGCGTGCGCGCCGCTGAAGGCCAGAGCTGCACCCCCTACGAAATCAACATCACCTTCGACGACACCTACACCTGCTCGTCCAATACCCCCGGCGGCGGCCGCTCCCTCGACGCCGTTCCGCTGCCCGACTCGCCATTCTACGGCAGCTTCTACTCCCCCGACGTCGGCACCGATGACAACGACTGGTACAGCCACTTCGTCCCCTCCGGCACCGCCCGCTACTACGTCGTGCGCTCCCTCGTGCCCTACCGCTTCGCCCTCACCAACGCAGACGGCATCACCCTGGGCGCTGATTTTGGCGTCATCAACGCCCCCAGCCCCCTGACCCTGGGCATCGCCTATACCGAAGAGGGCACCTACGACTACCTGCTGCGCATGGAGCATATCCACAGCAGCTCGTTCGGGTGTGTGCCCTTCATCATCGACGTGATCGACGAGCCCCACCCCTGAGCGTCCGCTTCGTCTCCCCTCATCCTCGCCATCGATCCCGGGTGCCCGATCCCGGGTGCCAGCCGACCGGGGTGAGGGGCGGTGAATGCAAAGCTCGCACGCTCCAGCCCCCCTCGCCCTCCGGAGCCTTACCCTGCTTCGGCATGCCCCCCGCGTGGGATGGTGGGGGGGCTGGACGCAATGACCATTCAGGCCGAGGCGCACACCTGCTTTGATACATCTCGTCACAAAACCAACCTGTGTATGAGGTGTTTCATGCTCCATCCCAAGCCCTCCGGCTCACTCCTTCCGCTGCTCCTGACCGCCCTTCTCACGCTCTCCCCCACGTTGGGGTGTGGCGGCGAGGAGGAGGCCGATACCCCTGATGTTGACGCCGGCGATCCGGGCGACGTCGAAGACGCCTCGGATGGCGATGCGGACGCCGACGCCGGGGAGAACCCGGATGCCGATCCCGACACCGACGCGGGAAGCTCCCCGGATGCGGACGCCGGCGAAAACACCGACACCGATGAAGATTCGGACGTGCTCGATCCTCCCCCCTGTCCGGTTGACGAATACGTCGACGCCGGCACCTGCACCGCCTGCCCCGCGGGCACCACCAACGAAGCCGGCGACGACCCCGGCGGCGAAGACACCTCGTGCGACGCCATCCTCTGCGCCGCCGACGAGCGCGTGGACGCCAACGCCTGCGTCCCCTGCGGCGCCGATCTCACCAGCGTCGAAGGCGCTGACGCCTCCGGTCCCGACACCCAATGCTTCAGCGACGACGCCTGCTTCACCATCCTCGGCGTCGACTGCGACGCCTTCAACGGCACCTACTTCAAGGCCGCCGAACCCAATGGCGACGACCAGTTCGGCCAGGCCAACGCCATCAACGCCGACGCCACCGTCCTCGTCACCGCCGCCCCTTATGACGACGCCCCCGGCGCCACCGGCTTCGATCTCCTCTCTGAATACGGCGCCGTCCACATCTTTACCCGGGACGATGAGACCTGGTCGCTCCACTCCGAGATCACCGCCTCCAACCAGGGCGTGGGCGATAACTTCGGCCTCCACGCCCTCGCCATCGACGCCAGCGGCGACACCCTCATCGTCGGCGCGCCCAATGAGGACAGCGGCCCCGATAACCCCACCGAAAACACCCACCCCGACGCCGGGGCCGTCTACGTCTTTGAGCGTCAGACCACCGGAAGCGGTGATGCCTGGGTCGAGAGCGCCATCCTCAAAGCCTCCGACCTGATCGGCGGCGGCGATCGCTTCGGCTCTGCCGTCGACATCAGCCCCGACGGCAACACCATCGTCGTCGGCGCCCCGCTGGAAGACAGCCTCGACGACCCCGAAGATTTCAACGCCACCGACTCCGGCGCCGCCTACGTCTTCTTCCGCGACGACCAGGCCGACACGGGCTGGCGTGAGGTCGGGTTCTTAAAAGCCGACAACGCCAGCGGCGGCGACGGCTTCGGCGGCTACGTCGCCGTCGACGGCACCACCCTCGCGATCGGCGCGCAGTACGAAGACAGCACCGCCACCGGCGTCAACCCCACCGACACCACGAACCCCGAAGGGTTGGAGTACGACTCGGGCGCCGTCTACGTCTTCAGCTTTGAGCCCGGCGTCTCTTGCTGCACCCAGGAGGCCTATATCAAAGCCTCCAACACCGACACCCGCGACCGCTTCGGCTACCGCGTCGAGCTGGCGGGCGACGTCCTGGCCGTCAACGCCCCCATCGAAAAGAGCAACGCCAGCGGCATCGACGCCGAGCAGATGAACAACGGCCAGCAAAGCGGCGCCGTCTACGTCTTCCGCCGCACCAACGGCACCTGGGCCCAGGAGGCCTACATCAAATCCCCCCTCAACCGTCAGGGCCACAACCCCGCCTTCGGACAGGGTTTAGGCCTCAACGCCGACGGCTCCATGCTCGCCATTGGCGCCTTCCTCGACGACAGCAGCGCCGTCGGCCTCAATGGCGAGGAGCAGGATTGGGACCTCCCCGCCTCCGGCGCCGTCTTCCTCTTCGCCTTTGAGGGCGGGCAGTGGACCTACTCCGCGTTTCTCAAAGCGCCGAACTCCATCAACGGCATCCGCTACGGCCAGGACCCCGAGTTCAGCGCCAGCGGCGAACGCCTGGCCATCGGCGCCTACCACGAATCCGGCAACTCAAGCGGCATCGACGGCGACATGAACAGTTTTGGCACCACCCGCGCCGGCGCCCTCTTCATGCACCGCGTCGCGCCCTGGTAGCCGCCCCCCCGGGATGAGGCTGCGATGTCCTGTCGTGGCCTCATCACGCTCCATTCCCCTGTCTCACACCCTCAAAAGGCCGCCCTGGAAACCCGATATGATGATCAAAACCCCGCACTCCTTCGCCCCGATCACGGCCATCGCCGCGCTCGGACTCCTCACGACCGGCTGTCCCTCGGTCGACAACGACCTCGATGACAGACCTCCGATCGAAGATCCGGACGTGGGCACAGACGAGCCCGACGTCAGCCCGGACGCATTTGCTCTGTGCGAGGTTTCGTCCGTCTCGCCAGCGACCTACCCCCTCGACCAGGCGGAGCACGCCCTGCAGCTTCAGCTCCTCTGCGACACCCTGCCTCCGAATCGGCAGTTCGGTGAGTCCATCGCCTTTCGTGGGGAACGCACCCGCAGCGATGCGCCGCCCCTTCGCGTCGAGGCCTTCGACTGTGTGCCGGCCGAAGCGCTGCACGCCTGCTCGCTCAGCCTGGGCGGTCTCACTGCCCCCGAAGGCGTCGCCAACGAACATGTTGGCCCAGAGCGTTTGACCCTTGAAGACGCGTCGGGCCAACCGCTGGAAGTCCCCATCCGCTGGGCGCTTTCGGCGCAACAGATCGCTGACCTCATCCCGAACCGAGACATCTCGCGGCTGCCGGCTGCATTCTCGGAGCGCGGCCTCGACCTCTATGTCAGAGCGACCGAACAAGGCCGACTTATCGCCGGGACCATGCGCGCCGCCGAAGGCGGCGGCATCGAGATCGTTAGCGTCAACGACGAGGGCGAAGCCACGGTGCACGCGACCCTGGACGTCGATGACGAGGACCTCTCCGGTTCGACGATCTCCCGGGAGACGGGCCCTTATTTTGAATTGGATGCGTGGAGCTTTGACCCGGACGAGGGCGTCTTTACCGGCACGACCGTGCTTTTTGACGCTGCCGGAGACTTCGAGCGCAGCGCGGGAGTGGACTCGGGCAGCTACGAGGGCCCGCAGCTCACCGAACTTCTCGGGATCACCTTTACCCCCGGCGACGCTCCCGGCGGACGGCGCCAGCACGGCACCGCGCTGACGCGCACCGCCAACGCCACCCTCGCCATCGTCGGCCTCGGCTACGGCTTCGACCCCGACGCCGTCATCCTGAGCAACCAGCTCGACGCCCTGGGCACCACCCCGGCCGCCGAGCTTGCCGAGGGGCAGGTGGGCCTCACCTCCATCCAGAACACCCCGCGTGTCTGGTTTGTCGACGAGGACAGGCAATTCAACCTCCTCACCACCTCCGGCGAAGCCCTGGGCTCGGCCTCCCTCGCCAGCTTCGGCGTCCAGTACCCCTTCGAACTCAAGCTACTCGCCAGCACCGACACCCGACTTCTCGTCGAGATCACCCGGGAGAACCAGCGTGCCTTCGCGTCCGTTGAGGTCGATGGCGAAGGCATGGTCAACGGGAAGGTCGATCACCTCAACCTCCCCGAGAACTGCCGCCCCGACGGCCGCCAGTCCATCCTCGCCAGCAGCGCCTCCAGCCTCGCCATCCTCTGCAACGACTCCGCCACCGGCGCCCCCCTGCGCGTCGAATGGACGGGTCTTGGCGGCGAGGCTGCTGAGACGGCTGTAGCTCCCACCGCCGTGACGCCTCTGGTGCCCTCGCGACACTCTGGCCTCACCGCCGGTGACCTCGCCATGCGCACCCTCCTCCCGGACGGCACCATGCGCCTGGACAGGGTCAGCGACCTGAGCACCTCCTGCACCACCGCTGGCGACTGCAGCCTCCCCATCACGGACTTTACCCCCGATGGCTGGCGCATGAACCTGGCCCCCGGCACCAGGAGCTCCACCTGGTCCGTGGCCGCCTGCTGCGGCGGCGGAGATATCCTCATCGACGGTGTCCCCCTCTGCTGCGAGGGCCCGCCCTGGGAAGGCGAAGGGGGTGAGATCGACCTCAGCCTGACCGCCCCGCCCATCATCGTCGACGCTCCGGGTGCTTCCGCCGCCGACGACGTGGCCATGATCCTCATCAACGTCCACCACGAGCGGGCCACCCACGCCGTCTGGACCCTCAACGCCCAGGGCCAGATCTCCGAGCCCGGTCTGCTGCACATCGACACCGGCGACGCCAACACGGCCGTGGTCTTCCAGAACGCCGAGAGCGAGGACAACGATGACGACGAGGCTCAGGAGCAAAGCGGCTTTATTGAAATTGAGATTGTTGTCGAGTTCAGCGAGGGCGTCAGCGGCGACACCGTCGGGAGTACGTCCGGCACCTTCACCATCACCGCCGCCCGGCTCGCGCAGGCCATTGGCGCCGACGAGCCCCTGAGCTTCTCCCTCGACGACCCGGCCTTCGAGCTCTCCGACACGACCGTTCACACCGTCGTCAGCGCCCCGGCCACCCGCATCGCCACCGAAGACTTCAGCGATGGCGATAACCACGAGGTCCTCGCCACCCTCACCGCCGCCCAGGCTGCACACCCCCTGACCTTCACCTACAGCAGCGAGGGCCTCGTGATGCGCAGCGCCGGCGGCAATGGCGACGAGGGCGATGCCCCCCTCGACGTCCTCCTCGACGACGAACCGCTCTCCTCGGAGAACCCCATCTTCGTGGGCGGCCAGGGCCCCGGCTCCAACATCCTGCAACACTCCGCGGCCGCTGGCGGTGTTCCCTTCCGCGGCAAGATCAAACGCATCGCAATCAAGAAAAAACGTGTGGGGACGAACCTCCACGCCTCATCTCGCACCGATGGCGAGTCCGATGCCGTCATCTTCGAAGTCGTCCTCGAAGAGCTCACCCTCCCCGAAGCCCTGGCCGACCAGGAGCTCCGCCTCCTGGAGACCGGCGACTTCAACGGCGACGGCTTCGAAGACCTCGTCGTCCGCTCCGCCGCGCGCACGGGCTCCATCGTCCTCTTCGATGACGGTAACGGCGGACTCTCCCAGGAGTTTCTCGAAGTCCCCGGCGGCCCTACCACCGTGTTCCCTCCCGGCGCCAATGCCGCCGTCGAAGGCAACGGCAAAGGGACGCGCAAAGCCTCGTATATCAAACAGAGCATCCATATCGAGCTTCTCTAAGTCCACGACATCCGCCCGGGTGATGCATGACTTCACGTCGCTAAATCATCCGGCCTTAACGCTCACGCAGAACACACCTGGAGTGATACCCATGAACCCACGCGTACTGGCCCTTCTCATCACCTTTGCCCTGGCCATTTCGGCCTGCAGTGGCGACTCCGATCCCACCGACGCCGACACCACGTCCGACTCCGGCGACACATCCGACGCCGACGACACCCCCGACTCCGGCGACAACCCCGACTCCGGCGACAACCCCGACTCTGGAGACACCCCGGACTCCGGCGACAACCCCGACTCCGGCGACAACCCCGACTCCGGCGACAACCCCGACTCTGGAGACACCCCCGACTCTGGAGACACTCCGAGCTTTGATGCCTCCTGGTCCTGGGAGCTTATGATCGACAGCGCCCAGGCTGGCAGCCTGCAATTCGATGAGCACTATACAAACAGCACCATCGACGTGGCCTGCGAGATCGACGACGCCGGCCTGCGCCTTCAGGCCCGCGTCCCCAGCCCGGTCTCGGGCTGTGAAGACGAAGAAGACGTCCTCCCCCTGATGGTCTTCGACTACGACGAGAACGGGTCGGTCAACCAGACGGCCTACCCCGGCCCCTGGTCAGGCCTGGCCATCCCCCTCATCCATACCTTCAACGGCGACAACGGCACCTGCCACACTCGCCCCCTCTTCGAGCAGGACTATAGCGCCGACTTCACCACCGACGCCGAGGGCATCACCACCGTCGACATCGTCATCTCCGGCCAATTCGACGACAGCTTCGGCGGCACTTACGTCAACTTCGAGAGCACCTTCGTCTTTGACGCCGACGCCTGCCAGCCCTATGACTCCGGCGACCCGGCCTGTGGCGGCGGTCAGACCGAGTGCGCCTACCTCCCCGCAGGCGAGCTGTGCACGGACTCCGGCTGCAGCACCGGAAGTCGGTGCACCTACCCCACCCAGGAGGAATGTGCCGCTCTGGACGCCACCGCGTGCCAGCAAAACCAACAATGCGAGTATTTCAGTGCTCAGGATCGATGCATGTTAGGGACAGGCTTCTCCTTCTACCCGGAGAACTGCCAGCATCCTCAGGTCACCGACCAGGGCCAGGCGTTCTGCGAAAGCCAGGGATGTGTCTGGCGAGAGGCCTGCACCGGCAGCGCCATCTCCTGCCAGGATGTTGCCCTGGAAGACGACCTGATGTGCTCCGGAGTCTTCGGCTGCACCTGGTAACGCCCCACCCGGCCGCCTCCCTCAAAGGTGAATATCTCCGGGGAGGCGGCCGACGGCTCATGATTGATCACATCTCCTCCATCATCTGCTTCGCGATCAGAAAGCCCTGCTCCAACTCCAGCAGATGAGCCCAGCCGCGGCCGAGCACCTGCCAGCCCGCCGGGCCATTGTTCTTGATGTGCCCGCCGAGCGAGGCGACCGCCGCCATAATGCGTCCGGCGGTGGCTTTTCGCTTCATGATCTTGGGGCGTTTCATCCTCAAAATCGCGAGCTGTGCGGGGGTGATCCAGCCGCTGGCTTCGACGTCTTCGTGGTTGCGGCCCAGGTAGCGGATCACGAGCAGATTCCAGGCGACCATCGCCTTGACGCTCAACGCGGCAAGCAGCGTGTGGGCGCTCCGATGCTGCAATTTGGAGTAGGCCGCACCGGTCTTAAGTGCCTTAAATTACTCCTCAATCTGCCAGCGGGCGCGGTACCAATCGACGATTTACCAGCAGTCCTCGTCGGTGTCGATCGGGCGGTCGGTGACGAGCAGCCAGCGCACCGGATCTTCGCCTTTAGGCGCGCGGATCTCGCTGAGCTCGACGACGTTCACACCGAAGCGCGCCGGAGAGTTGGCCGCCGGCAGATTGTCGGGGCGACGAAGCTCCACCCGGGTGGCGCGGATCTTGAGACGAGCGCTGCGGAAACGGCGAGCGCGGTGCGACTTGCTGGCCTTGCGTTTGGGCCGGGCGGAGAGCTATATGGTGCGCATTGATTTCGACCATTCGACCTTATCGAGAACCGCCTCAAGCGGCGCTTTCTCGCTGCGTTTTGGGCCGGTGGAGACGCTGCGATCGCCGGTCATACGCACCACAAAACCGTAGCCGGAGAACACCATCGGAAAGAGCGTGTTGAAGTCATCGCCCTCGCGATCCATGACATGAATCACCTCGTCGACGTCTTTAAGCCGGGCCTCGGAGGCCTCGACAGCGTCAAGCCATCGGGTCTGCTCGTTGTCCAGAAGACCGTTCTGCGCGCGCCAGAAATCAAGCGCCTCCTGGCCCTCAATCTGCGAGGCGTGCACGTAGGGGCGACTGGCCACAAGTCCAAGCGGCGCGCGGGTTCCGTCGGCGCTCACCGCCAGCGAAGCGTGCCAGAGAAAGCCCTGCTGATTCGCCCGCAGACGCGCAAGATTCTCCCGAGATGGCTCGTCGTGAATGGCGTACGCAAACTCGGTGGTATCGTGCGCAACCAGCACGGTTTGCGACGCTTCGCTGCGCCGGGAAGTCTTGTCAAAATGCGGCTCAAGAAGGGTTTGGTGCTCGGCCGCATCGTTGCTCATCAGGCGATAATAGGCCTCAACCTCAGCGTGATTTTCCATCGCATCAGGAACCGATTTATCGGGTTGCGCGGCCAGTCGTCCGGCAATTCTGACGTAACGCTCGTTGCGCCGTTTATCGCCCAGATCCACGTCCTGGAGTTCATCGCTCAACGTCAGATCTGCCATCATCGTGGTCGCTTCCATCGCGCTCGTCCTTGTCTTCGAGTTTCATCGCTGTTGTCGGTGGCCAGTCGATCAAATTGAGGATGATTGCGCAAGGTGGGCCTGGGAGGGAAACGGGGAAGGCTGTGAGCGCGAGTGTTTATGCGGTGTTTAGGAGATGTGGGGGATCATGAGGGCCTCGGGCCTCCCCCTGGATTAACCTGGCCTATGGCATCGCCTCACGGCGTTTTAGACAGATTACCTATTGCCACACTCCAACTGTAATAATATGTTACCTCACCTCGTTTTTGAATGTTGATTCTGCCCCTTAAGAGTGAGAAGACCATGCTTCAACGCCCGAACTGCCCCCTCAGCCTCATCCTGCTGATCATGCTCGCCAGCCCCCTGGCCTGCTCCTCCGACGACGGTGAGACTGACACCTCGCCAGACACCGGAGTGGTCGACACGGACACCGACGCTGACACCACCCCCGACGCTGACACCACCCCCGACGCTGACACCACCCCCGACGCCGGCGACACCCCCGACGCCGACACCACCCCCGACGCCGACACCGACGCCGACCCCAACCCGAGCTGTTCGCAGAACGGTTTTGACGCCCTCACCCTGGAAGACGCCACCGTCTGGGCCCCCAACTATCTTAAGGCGTCCTTTCTGGGCGAAGCTAACGGCCAGGGCAAAGCCCGCGGCCTGATCATCAAATGGGACTTCAACGGCGGCGCCAGCAGCGACGTGGCCGACTACAACCCCTACGTGCTGCCCACCTTTGCCCACGGAAGCACCCACAACACGGTTGTGGTGATCGGCTACACCGGCTGCACCCCCGGCGTGCTTCCCTCGATCAACAGCTGCGAGGCCTCGTACTTCAACCAGTCGGGCAACCTGACCCTCAGCGCCCTGGGCACGCAGACTGGCGAGCAGCTCACCGGCGAGCTCTCCGAGCTGGTGATGGACGTTGTGGACTCCGAGGGTGAGACGAGCTGGTGCATCGACGCCTTCGACTTCGATCTTGGCGTCGTCTCCAACCTGCCCGCCCCTGGCGAGTGCCGCGTTGATGAGGACTGCGGCGGCAGCTCCTGCTTTGATCCGGAGGAGGCCCGGCGCTTTGCGATGTGCCCGCCGCAGAGCTGCAACCCCGAGCTGACCTCCTGCGTGGACGACGCGTCCTGCGGCGCCGGCGGCGTCTGCCGACCCGCGCCGATGGAGGCCTGCGCCTGCTCCCCGGGGATGCGCACCTGCCAGCCCGCCTGCCTCGAAGACATGGACTG
This sequence comes from Lujinxingia vulgaris, assembly GCF_007997015.1. Classification (NCBI taxonomy): domain Bacteria; class Deltaproteobacteria; order Bradymonadales; family Lujinxingiaceae; genus Lujinxingia; species Lujinxingia vulgaris. The sequence continues at coordinate 100,800 of NZ_VOSM01000010.1, read as the reverse complement.
CGAAACCGGCGAGGCCTGCGGCGATGACGGCCACTGCGGCCCGATCCCCTGCCAGGGTCTCGGCGCCAGCCCCGACTGCCCCGCGCACTACTCCTGCACCGTCGACAACATCTGCGAGCGCACCACCTGCATGATGGATGCTGACTGCGGCGACGGTCGTTGCGTCGAACGTCGCTGCTACGAGGACTTTGGCGCCTGCGCCTCCCAGTTCTGATTCCCGCTTCTCAACACCGAAAAGCCCGGCTGCCGCCCACGCAGCCGGGCTTTTTGATCGACGCCTACCCTTCGCTCACCTGCGCTTGAAGCAGGTGGGTGAAGGGCTGCGTGTCGTCATCACGCCGCACCCGCGCAAACCCACATCACACAGGTTCCAACCATGCACATCGTCACTCGCCACACCCTCGGCCTCCTCCTGCTGCTGATGCTCGCCAGCCCCCTGGCCTGCTCCTCCGACGACGGTGAGACTGACACCTCGCCAGACACCGGAGTGGTTGACACGGACACCGACGCCACCCCCGACGCCGACGCCACCCCCGACGCTGACACCACCCCCGACGCTGACGCCGACGACACCGACGCCGACACCACCCCCGACGCCGACGACACCGACGCCGACAACACCCCCGACGCCGACGACACCCCCGACGTCGGGGATGACGACCCCGTGCCCGGCTGCGACTTGAGCGGGTTTGGCCCTCGCACCCTTGAGGTGGCGCGCTATGACCACAACGGCATCAACGCCATCTTCCACGGCGAGCCCGACGAGAACGGCAAAACCCGCAGCCTGGTCATCTACTGGCCCCAGGGCGGCAGCACCGATCTGGCCGACTACGACCCCTTTGTGATGAGCACCCCCGAGCAGGACGTGCCGATCAACGCCTTTGTGAACGGATGGACCGGCTGTGATCCCGGCGCCGACCCCACCCCCTTCACCTGCGAAACCTTCTTCTACACCGCCTCTGGCGAGATGACGCTCAGCGCGATCGGCACCCGCGCCGGGGCCTCGGTCACCGGCCGAGTCAGCGACCTGGTCCTGCACCTGCTCGACTCCGATGGCGAGACCAAATGGTGTCTCAACGGCTTTGACTTCGACCTGACCCTGCCCGCTACCACCAACGATCTGGGCATGTGCAACGTCGAGGATGACTGCTACGCATTCGGGAGCAACTCCTGCCTGACGCCCGTGCAACATGAGCGCTACACCTACTGCGCGCCACGCACCTGCGTGCCCGCCGGTCAGATGACCGCCTGCGGCGACGACAGCGAATGCGGCACCGACGAGGTCTGCCGCCGCGCCGAAACGACCCGCTGCGCCTGCGACGGCTTTAATACCTTCTGCCTGCCCGGCTGCACCGCCGACGCCGATTGCGCCGAGGCCGAGTTCTGCGCCGCAGACGGCCACTGCAAAGCGATCGCCTGCGAGGATGGCGGCTGCCCCGATAACTTCTCCTGCTCTTCCGAGAACACCTGCCTGCGCACCTCCTGCACGACCGACGCCGAATGCGCCGGCGTGGGCTTCTGCGTAGAGGGCAAATGCCACGCCGAGATGGGGTACTGCGTCGACTAAGATCAGCGTTACACCCCCACAAAAAAGGGCCCCGCGGGGCCCTTTTTTGCGCTCTGTGCTCAGGGGTGCGAGCGCCCACCTCCCTACCGATTCACGCCGCGACCTCGACGATGACAAGCTCCCCATTCTTTCCACCGACCACAATCGTCGGCCCCGGCCCAACGCCAAGGGACTCGATGGCGATGCCCGTCTCGACCTCCTGAATGAGCTCAAAGGTGTGCTTGTCGAACACCTTAACCGTCGTGCCGCTGCTGGCGCTGACCAGGTGCTCCCCGACCACCCGGATCGTGTAGAGGCTCTTGTCGAAGACGCCGCGGCGAATCACCTCGCCATGCGCGTCGAACACCACCACCGAGTCATCGCGCCTGCTGACGAAGACCTCACCATCGGCCGCCGCCATGCTCCAGAGCCCGCCGTAGCCGCTGACCGGTGGTAGCTTCCACTGCGCCGTCACCTTCAACGTGAAGGGGTTGACGACGAGTAAGCGCTCCCCCTGGTATTTGGCGACCAAGAAGTGGTCGTCGTCCAGCCGGACCATGCGTTGGAGGCCGAAGAGCGTCTTGGAGGTGTAGATATCTTCGCCCGTATGACGGTTGAGGATCCGCAGGGTGTCGTAGGGCGGGCTGATGAAACGGTCTCCCATCAGCGCGATCCAGTAGTCGAAGACACCTTCGCGCTCCCAGACCACCTCGCCATCGAGCGTACGACAGGCGGCAAACTCGCCACTGATGGCGTAGACGTGCTCGTCGTCCATGAGCGCGTCGCGTAACCCGTCCTTAAACGCGTACTTCGCGAGAAGCGTGCCCTCGCGCGACCACCGAATCACCGACTTATCGTCGGAGGAGGTCAGCACCTGGTCGCCCAGGAGCTGCACCGATCGGATGCGCGAGGTGTGGCCTTCGGCGTGGGCAGAGGCGCCAAAGGGTCGCGCGGAGAGTCCGAGCCCTGCCTTTTTGGCCTCCGCGTTGGCTTTTGCTTCGGCCTCGGCAGCGAGCGCCGCTTCGACCTCGGCGGCGTAGGGCCGCATGCGGGCGTGCAAATCGTCGAAGTTGTGTTTGATGTACTCCGCGCCCCTGTAATGCGGGTTGCTCGACTTCCAGAGCCGACACAGACGCCGCAGCATCGCCTCGGTGTCCAACTTCGACATCGCCTCAATGAGATAATAGGTGCGTCGGTGCGCATCCCTCACATAGCCGTTGGTGTAGCCGGTGAAGCGACAGTAGAGGTCGGCCAGCGCGAGCACCTCGGCGTCGAGCGCGTCGCCGACGCCCTCTTCCGCGGCCTTGATCACGAGGTTATGGCGGAAGATGGCGTTGGGGTCGGCCAGCGCTTCGCGCAGGCCCTCCACACCACGGCTCTCCCAGATGAGCTCGACTGTCGGACGGTCCATCCAGCGCAACCCAAGGTCGACGCCCGGCGCCTCCAAACCTTCGATCGCCGCCGTGCGCACCACGGCATACTCGTGATGCAGGTACTCCCGCAGCCGCGCTTCTGCCACAGCGGCGTCGGGATGATGCCGATACAGCCTGGCGAGCGTCTCATGCAGCTCCCGGTCGTCGTAGGTGGAGTTCTCAACGATCAGGTTGAGCTCCGCCACGAGCGACCAGTCGACGGCGTCGGCGCCCCCGGTCTGGAAGGCCGCAAACTGCTGCATGCCTCGCTCGTAGGCCAGGTTGAGCAGCGATCCGTTATTTTTGGCAATATACGCATCGATGGCGGATCGGGCCTCCTCGGTGCCGATATGCGCCAGGGCAAAGAGCACGGGCCGCGTCGCCTCCGAATCGACGTACGCGATCAGCGTCTGGGTCGCCGCTGCGTCGCCGATGCGTCCCAATGAGACGGCCGCCCGGGGACGCACCTTATCGGGCCCCTTCTCCATCAGCTTCATGAGGACTTCGACCGCCTCACTGCCGCCCAACGCCCCGAGCGCTTCAATCGTCGCGAGCAAGGGGTCGCTCTTCGACATCTCCATCAAGAAGTTGCCGTTCGGCCACCACAACTCCTTGACCAGGGGGACAAGTTTGCCGACGTGCGCGGGATCGCCGAGCGCGGCAACCCCCCGCGCCGCCGCGGTCTGCGCGCGCCGGTACTCGTCGCGCGTATCGAGCGCCGCCAGCAGATGCGGCAACATCCGCTCACCCGCCGCCGCGGCCGCAAGCCCCAGGCGCTTCCAGTCGTGGCCGGTCCAGCTCTCCGGCTTTCCGAGCATCGGGCCGATAAGCTCCGAGGGCTCGCGCCAGATGATCTCGTGGAGCTCCTCGTCTTCGTAATCATGCCCCCGGCCATCGCGGCTGCTTCGATGTTCGTCGATGAAGTTCCACCGGCGCGCCCACACCTCGCCCTCGGGCGACGCCTCGACGACCCGGGCAAAGACGCGCTCGGCCGCCTCATCATCATCGAGTTCCCACAGCGCTTCTTTCATCGCGTCGACATCACCCGCGGCGATCAGCTGGTCGGCGCGCTCCATCGCAGCGTGGTGCGCCGCGTTCGCCAGCCGCTCGGCCTCTTCGACCTCGCGGGCGCGCTCCTCGGCCCGGTCGGGGTCGAGGTCGAGCGCCAGGAACTTCTCGCGCAGCGCGAAGATGTCGTCGATCGCGCCAAGCTCGGTGCGACCCTCCAAAAACGCTCGCACCAGCGCGACGCAATCGCGCACCACCGGCGAGTCATGCGATGCCACAAGCTGAAGACACTCGTTGAGTTCGGGCTTGTCGAACCAGAAGAGGCGCCAGATCCAGTAGAGCGCCGACGACGCATCAAAAGGCCTCGTCTTTGCCTGCTCGAAGCTCAGCTCGGCGTGCAGGCTTTCGTAAAAGACCTCCGCGAGCTCCTCAAATGCGCCGATGCTGTTGTTGCGCAAAAGATCGCTGATCCAGACGAACTTGTGGAAGAGGTAGAGCGCGTCGGACTTCGCCTCATAGCCCGACTCGAACTCCGTCCCCTCTTCCAACTCGTCGAAATGCCACGAGAGCGCGACGCGGCCCTCCAGCAGGCTCATATCCTCGGTCAGCTGCGCCAGGCCGGGCGCTTCGTCCTCCGCGTCCTCGTTGTCGAAGAAGGCCACATAGCAACGGTTGAGCCAGGCAAAGGACGAGAGCGAATCGGCGCAGACAAAGCTCGGCGAACTCGTCTCATGATCATAAAAAACCACCTCGACGCGCTGCGGATCGAGGTCGTCGACATGCGCGAAATACTGATCGCCGTTGCCCGCGCTGCCGATGCTCACCCAGCGGGCAAACTGGCCCATCATCGCCGTGGCCAGCACGTTTTCCTGATCCATGAGCACGAGCTGCTCAAAGAGGTTTCCCCGCTCCGGCTCCGGCAGCCAGACGTCCTCATCCCACATCCGCCACTCGCCGAAGTTGCAATAGCCAAACCGGTGCGAGGAGCGCCAGGTCAGGTACTGGTCCAGCTCATCCGGAAGCGGCTTAGCGAGGTACTCCTCCCACCGGTCGCGGTAGTCGATCGGGTCGGCCTCGGTCACGCCCATCGCTTTCCACACATCGAGGACGTCATCTTGCCAGTACGCTTTGACGCGCTCGTCCTGCGAGAAGCGCTCTTCGGGCGGCAGGCGCTGCACAAAACCGAGCAAAAGCTGCGCGCGGGCCCGCTCGCGCATCATCTCCAGCGCCTCATCTTCACCGGCGATTTCGTGTGTCTCGATGACAGAACCGGCTTCGCCTAGTGGGCCCGAGCAGACGGTCACGATGTCGTCTTGATAGTCGATGCTCCAGAATTCTTCAGCGTTCTCGAGGTAATACGTCATCGCGTCTCCAACACATGATGTCGCTCAAAGCGAGCGTTTGCGGCGTCAAAAGCAGTCGCCATTCCGGGGGAGTGCGCCGATTCTGGCCTACACCGCCAACATGCGCAAACACGTTCCGAGGGCGTAGAAGCTCAACTCTCGGTCGACCTGACCCCGCCCTATTGGTATACCCACGGCACACATCACCATTGCAGGCCCGATTCAGCTCGCCCTCCCATGCGCATCACCTGGATCCCCCTCATCGGAGCACACCATGACGCATTACCTTGAGTACGTGGACGACACATCCGCCAAGTTCTGGATGATCGAACTCCTCGGAAATTCGCACACCGTCACCTACGGAAAGATCGGCTCCGAGGGGCGCGCCAGCACCAAAGAATTCGACTCCGCCGAGGAGGCGCAGAAGAGCGCCGCCAAACTCATCGCGTCCAAAAAGAAGAAGGGCTACACGGCGAGCGCCCGGACCGACGCCAAACCCGCCGCTCAGCTCACCAATGACGAGGCCCGCGAGAAGTACGGACTCGCCGACCGCTACGTGGGAAACATCCGATTCGCCAAAGTCATCGTCTTCGAGGGGGATGTCGAGATCTACGGAGACGTCAACAAGAACACCGTGGAGTCCCTCTTCTTTGATGGCGAGCGCGAGCCCACCGACGAGCTGGTGATCATCGACGGCAACCTCACAGTCCACGGCAGCCTGGATCTGACCGAATATTACCCCTGCCTGCTCGTGCTCGGCGATCTTCACTGCGACTTTGTGACCAGCGTCAACTCCTACAAAGAAGTCACCGGCGACGCTTACATCACCACCGCCTTCATCGGGAACTACAATCACGGGCAGATGGTCGTGGAGGGGACCACCCACGTCCCGCTGATCCTCAACAGCGATCACGGCTGCACGATGACCCCCAACCCCAAAACGGTCTGCATCAACTATTTCAGCTACGACGACGACTTTTTTAAGTACGATTATTACGTCGACGAGCTAAAGAACCTTTTCCCCGACGAGCTCTTCGAATGGTTTGATGAAGATGATGAGGAGGACTTCGACTTCGAGTGGTGGTCGCTGGCGGCGACTCTGAAGTCGGGGGCCTCCCCCTTCCTGGAGGGTGCCGCGCCCGACCTCCTCTCCGCAGAAGAGATCCGCGCCATCGCATCGGGTGACGCGCCGGCCGGCGAAGCGCCGGCGAGCAACCCCAAACCGACCACGATGAGCCCGGCCGAGGCCAAAGAAGCGTTTGAAGCCTTTCGAGCCGAGCCGGCCCTGACCTTTTTGAGCATGTGCGGCGACGCCACGGTCTACCGCGGCAATGTCATAAGCGACGTGAGCGACATCCTCGATCTGGCGCTCACGCTTGGCGAGCAGGGCACGCCGATTGTCATCGACGGTGACCTCACGCTGAGCGCCGATTCCGTGGAATGGGGCTCGGAGTCGGAGTGCAACCTGCTGCTCGTCACCGGCGACCTCCGCGTCAATCACCTCGTCATGTCGGAAGTCGGCGACATCACCGTGCAGGGCGACCTCCACGCCAAAACGATCATCGGCATGTACGGCGACAACGGCGGCAGCCTCAACGTCGCCGGCGACGCCCAGGTCGAGGTCCTCGTCGCCACGACCTATTTCTGTTTCGGCTTCGGCGGCAACGTCCAGGCACAACACATCATCGGCGACGGAACCTACGCCACCGACTTCACCGACGACTACATCTCCACCGAATCGATCAACCTCTTTGTGCCCGAGATGATCGAAGGTGGCGAATTCTCAGCCTGGAAGCTCTTTGAGGCGCGCGTCGCCGGCAAAGAGGTCTTCGTCAACAATGGCAAGGCCCTTGAGGGCGCCTACGAACAGGAGTGGTAACATGAAGCGTCCATCTATGTCGGCCGTTCATGGCCTCGCGCTCAACCCGGACGGAACTCTCTTGGCCGCCGCCGGGCCGGGCAAGGGCATCATCTTCGACACCGCCAGCGGCACCGCCGTCACGAAGATTCCAGGCGCCACAGGCCACGCGTATGACGTCGACTTCGCCCCCGATAGCAAGAGTGTCGTGATCTGTTTCCACGGCGGGCATGTCCGCCAGTACGACGTGCAGAGTGGCGATGAGATCGCCAGTTACACCGGCCACTCCGGCGTCCCGCAGGGCGTGCGTAAAGTAAAATTCAGCCCCGATGGCAAGCAGTTGGCGTCGGTCGCCGAAGACTCCACGCTACGCATCTGGGACACCCAATCGACCGACGAGCTGCAGCGCTTCAAAGCCCGCGCCGACGTCAACACCGTGGCCTGGGGGCCCGGCGAAAGCCACATCACCTTCGCCACGGACGTCGGGCTGCACACCGTCGAGATCGCCTCGCGCCGCGGCAAGACTCTGGACACCGGCGCCATCGCCGACGTTCAAGTCGTCAATAACCAGATCCTGGCGGCCTGGGATGAGGCGATTCGCTTTCTCACTCCCGACCTCGAGATCACACGCACCCTCGAACAGAGCTCGGTCTCCCGGATGCGAGCCTACGAAGGCTATCTCTTCGCGGCCTCCTGGTCCGGCGCCGACGCCGGCGTCCACCGCTGGGATCTCTCCGACGGAACGCGCCAGCGGCTGCCGCTGCCCGCGCCCGTTGGCGATGGGCCCCACGCCGTCTGGGCCCTCGCCATCGACGCCGCTCGCGGGGTGCTCTACGCGGGCTGCAATCCCATGAAAGGTTCGTCGAATATTGTGGCCTGGGATTGCGCGTCGCTTGACCTACTCGATCTCTGAGCCTGAAAGACGGCGATCGTCATTATGGTCACAAAAAAGGGCCCCGCGGGGCCCTTTTTTGCGTTTTACACTCAGGGGTACGAGCGCTCGCCAGGAGTGAAAGAACCGTCGTTAGTAGTCCTCAAACTCGACCGCCGCCGGCGTTGCGCCGGCCCCCGGCGTCTGGCCCCAGCAGAAGACTTCCAGGGCCTCGGTCCACCCGCAGGTCACGCCGTCGCCGGCGTCGATCTGCACAAAACGCTGCGCAAAGCTCGCGGCCTCGGGGCTGGACTGGTCGGCGCTAAGCGCGCGGCCGAGGCGGCCGTCGTCGAACGCCCCCCAGCAGAGCGCCTGGCCGGCGTAAAGGCCGCAGGCGTGGTCGCGACCCACGGTCAGGGCCGTCAGGCCGCTTCCCACGGGCAGGGCGAGCGTGCGGGGCACGTTGACGTCGGCGGTGGCGCCGTTGCCGATCTGGCCGCGGTCGCCCGCTCCCCAGCACACCGGCAGCCCCGAGGGGCTTAAGCCACAGCTGAAGTCCTCGCCGGCCTCCAGGTAGGCGAAGGTGTAGCCGCCGTCGATAAATTTTGGCACCTCGCTCGGGGTGGCGGTGGTGGTGCCGTCGCCGAGCTGGCCGCGATCGCCCGCGCCCCAGCAGTAGGCAAAGTCATCGCTGGTCACGCCGCAGCTGTGGCGACTTCCGGCGGCAGCGAGCACAAAGTCATGGCCGCCGCCGACTTTTTGAATCAGGTGCGTCGACGCGCCAGCGTGGCCGGCCTGGCGGGCGTCATTGCGGCCCCAGCAGTGGATGTCGCCCTGATCGTCGACCGCGCAGGTATGCTCCGCGCCAGCCGACACCGAAAGAAACTCGGCGCGCCCGCCACCCGAGAGGCGCGCGCCCAGAATTTGCGCCGGGGCGAGCACCGGATCACCGGCGGAATCTCCAGCCTGCCCGTAATCATTGCGCCCCCAGCAATAAAGCTCGCCGGCCGCGTTGATCAAGCAGCCGTGCCCGCCGCCCAGGCTCACGTCGCGCAGGCCCGGGCCGTAGCCCAGACGCGCCGGCGCGGCGCGATCGTCGAGATCCCCCACCCCGAGCTGGCCCTGGCTGCCCTCGCCAAAGCAAGAAAGCTGCTCACCCGAGATCACACACCCCGCCCCCTCGCCAGCCATCACCTCCTGCACCGAGAAGATCACGTCGACCTCCACCTCATCCGTGAAGTCGCCGTACGACGCGGAGATCATCGCCGTGCCCGGCGCCACGCCGGTGATCACACCACCGTCCACCGTGGCCACCGAGGTGTCCGACGACGCCCAGCTCAGCTCGACCCAGGGCATCGGATCGCCCAGCTCGTCGAGCGCCGTCGCCTCCAGCGTCACACTCCCCAATGGGTAGATCGCTGCGGGGTTGCGCGGGCTTATCGCCACCGCGTCCACCGGGGCCTCCTCCACCGTAAGGGTGGCGCGCCCCTCAATGCCGTCGATGGTCGCGACCACCTCGACCGTCCCCACGCTCAGCGCGCGCGCGATGCCGCGGGTGTCGATCGAGGCCACCCCCATGTCGGTGGTCGTCCAGGTCGGCTCACCGGCGTCTTCGATCACCACGTCGCCGGCGTCGCGCGCCACGGCCACATACTCCACCGCCTCGCCAATCTGCAGCGTGTAGTTGGCCGGCACCACCTCCACGCTCGCCACGGGCGCCGAGACCACTCGCGCCGGCCACGCCTTCTGCACATCACCCGCCCGCGCCGTGAGCGTCACCGCCCCCAGCGCCCGCCCCACCGCGATGCCCGCCGACGAGATCTCCATCACCTCGGGATCGCTGCTCTCGAAGCTCACCCGCGCATCAAGCTCCTCGCCGGCCGCGTTCACCGCCTGCGCCTCGGGCCGCAGGATGGTGTCGAGCTGCACCACAAAGGTCTCGGTGGGAAAGAGAATATCGGCCACCACCCGGTCGGGCTGCGAGGTGACATCCGCGTCGCCCTCACCCCCGGCATCCTCCTCCACATCGGGGCCGCCCGCGTCGGGGTTGGAGGGTGGCGGCGAGTCGGACTGGCCGCAGCCTGTGGCGAGTAGGAGGGTGAGGAGGAGGGTGGGGAGGGGGCGGTGGGGGAGGGTCATCATCAGACTCAACGTTACGTGAAGGTTAGCGGGTTCTTCCGATCATCGGAGTGGCATGGCTCGTTATGCCACGTGCACCCATGAAAAGAAATTATCACCGATGCGTGCCCATGACCCGGCATACGCAGAGAAGCCATGAATATCTGTTTGAGTATGGAGTCTCATTCGCCACAACAGGTGAGTGAACGCGTAGAAGACGGCGAGCATCTTCTTCACAAATGGGCGCTGCAATTCAAACACACGCCCGACGACGCCCGCCTAACCCTCTAAAAACAAAGCACAATTCGTGTTTCACAACCACGACTCTAAGAACCCTCACAGAACCAAAACAAAGTTAAAACTCTCCTCCCCTTTGACACGTATCATGGCATTGACTACCTCTCATGCATCAACTCAAAGCCCGATCTTCCTCCCGAAAGGAGATTTTAAGATGCGCCCCCTTTCCTGGCCGCTACGCGCGCTCTGCCTCAGCCTTGCCGCTCAAGCGCTCGCCTGCGCAGATCCCCCCGCCCCTTCGGCGGACCCGCCAACCCACGCACGCCAGCAGGTCCTGGAGTATTCGGGCGCGCTTGAAAACGACGCCCCCCTGGGCGGCGCCCTCTATCGAAGCGATCGAGCGTGGCATGCGGCCCCGGCAGGCGTATGTCTGCCCGAGTTCTTCCCCAAAATCTCTCATCACTGGTCGGCCCCCCTCATCGCCGGATTTCTTCGCAGCGCGCAGGAGGTCGACTGGAAGGTCTCGGGCGCTTTAAACACTGTGATGAGCGATGAGGCCGACGCGATCGAGGCGTTGAAGGCCAGAGCGCGCTCGAGATTTGAAACCACCGACGTCTCCCACCTCCTTTTTTTGGTCTCGAAAATCACCACCGCGAGGCGCAGTGTGATCCCCAGCCGTGAGGGTGGATGGCCTCAGGGAGTCGAATCCCGATGCGCTGGCAGCGACGCGATATCCGAGCTTAACGATTTTGTGACCGACTGCGGCACCCATTATATCGATAAAGAAACTCTGGGAGGCTATGTTGTGATGTTGGCAGACATCACCTCACTTGATGAGCGTGATGTCGAGACCCTGGCCGACTACCTTCAAGTACAAAGTCCGCTTTCTGGCAACGAAGAACTTCCCCCTCTTTCTTTCGACTGGGCAATCGACGCCACGACCGGCCTGATTCTCAACGACGTGCCCCTCGACGTGTATGTGTATGGGCTGCCCTCTCCGCCCGTAGCGCGTGTGCATGAGCAGGCCTGGGGCACCACCGACCTGAAAGACTGGGGGCGCTATATCGCAAATCTCCGCCGGGCCGTTGAGGAGGCGATTCGCCAGGAATCCATCGACTCGCCAGAGTACGGCCGCCGCGTCGATGTCGACATTCTAAAATACACTCGAACTCGGCTTGAAGACTGTGAGGCTGTCTCGGAGAGCATCCACAGAGAATTATCCTGTGTTCAAGACCTCGATATGCACGAGGCTACGCTCATGGGACCGGACGTCCTCATCGATCACACCATCGCGATGTACGCGTGGATGCTGGAAAACCCGCACCTCGTCGTCTGGCCCAACCCGGGGTCAGGCCCCGAAGACACGCAAGCGCTGTATCGGAGCGCGAAAGAGCAGCTTGAGACCTGCTCAGCGGCCACCGACCGAGCCCGAGAAAACTGCCATGCGCGCTTAACGGACGAGGCGTCGGAAACCTCGTTGTGTGAAGCCTGCGCCATCCCGGAGGGCTGCAGCGAAGACGACCTCTCCACGCTGATCGACGGCCTCCCGCCACTCGACAGCACCGCGCTCACCGGGCCCCTGCTCGTCGAGCGTTTGGGCTCCGCCCACGAGGCGATCGCGGGCTACCGGCAGATGCAATGCGTCTTAACGGGGCTGGGCGGCAAGTTTGCCGGCGGAGGCGAAGGAGTGTTTCTGGAAACAGGCACCTTCCATTCACCTCAACACCATTGGATCCTGCATACCTACTCCCGGCAAGATGAAGCCGCTGAGCCGGTCTATTCACAATACAGCTGCGTGCGTCGCGACCGCTTTATCGGCCATGACCACTCCCTGTGGTTCACACACGGCACTCTCTCCATGGTGGATACACACACCCGGGGTGAACGTATCGAATACCATGGCAACCTATCGAACCTGGTGGCCTTAAGTGGAATTCGCGGCCGGCTGGCCGGACTTGGTGAGCGCGCCGAAGTCCATATGCCCGTCGACCGGCTGGACTGGAGAGTCGTCGCGAGCTCCCAGCAGGGTCCTCTTCAAGCGTCGTTTATGGAGTTTGGCCTGAGCTCCACGTACACCGGCATGCACCGGCTCTACGCGGACCCCGAGACTTACGTGGACGAGTTCACCGCCCACGCAAACCCTTACGGGAGCACACGTCCGCATGCTCAAACACGCATGGCCCCGCTCGACAGCGCGCTCTGCTATCTGACCGCCGTCGGCGGCCAATTTGATGGGGGCGCCGAACGCATCTGGATGTCGAAGAGCGAAGGCTACTGGATGCTGAACGCGCGGGCTTCTGCTGGAAAAGAAGTCAAAGCCTCCGCCTCCTGCGTCTATTACGATCAGCGCAGGCAGAGCCTGTGATCAGGCTTTCCCTCAACGCGTTCGCAGCCCAAAAACTCTCTATTGGATGCCATCATGACTCGCCACACCTACGCCCTCCTCGCATCTCTGGCGCTCCTCGTCACAGGCTGCACCGATCCCAACACAGTGGCCGCTGAGTGTTCACCGGGGCAGCTTCAAGACTGCTCGGAGAACCCGCCGGATTACGAGCCGCGAAGCGCCGAAGACATCCCTCTTTTATGTGAGGAGGGGTGCACCCACGTCGCGTTTTTTAATCTCGGAGGCCTGAGCGATGTCACCGAGCTGGATAGCTTCAATCATTTAACGCGGCTCGGCGAACTCTTCTATCTGTCGCAGTATGACCTGAAAGTTCTGGATGGATTTTCCTCGGTGGAGCGCCTGGGTGGGATTGCATTCGAAAACGGCACCACGCTCGAAGCGTTTCGAGGGTTCGACAGGCTGGAGCGTATCGATGGTCGTGTGGAGATAAAATCCCATCCCGAGCTTCGGGCGATCACGGCCTTCCAGAATGTTCGTGAGATTGGAGAGCTGGTTGAGCCACTGGACGAGCGCCTTCCTACCGAACAGCGTTTTCGCCTTGAGATCAGCAGCGCTAACAAGCTCACGGACTTGAGCGGCTTCTCCAGCCTGGAGGTCGTCAACTTCCTCGCGCTCCGCCATCTGGGGGCGCTGACATCAATGGATGATTTCGGATCGCTGCGGGAGACCAAGACCTTTGTATTGCAAGATCTGGCATCGTTGGAGTCAATCGAAGGCCTGGCGGCTATGGAGCATATCCATCAGGCCGCGCGTTTTCTGGATCTGCCCAATGTGAAGCGCTGTGAGATCGAGGCGTTTATTGATGGATTGGAGACGCAGCCGATCGATCTGATGATCGAGCGGGTGAGTGAAGATCCCTGCGACTGAGCGCATTAAGCGCGACGCAGAAGGCGGATCGGAGCGCGGGCGCGCCGGGGCATCTCGGAGGTGAGAGATGCGACGGAGCGCCCGCGTTGCTCTGGCTTGTTTCAGAACGTTCGTGGTCGAGGCAGGTCGGGGGTCGAGGGGGTCGCCCGCCTTTCGCGATAGGCTCGGGAGGGCGTCGACGGGGTCGACGGGTCCTTCTCGATAGGCTCGGCCAGGGGGCGACGGGGTCGACGGGTCCTTCGCGATAGGCTCGCCAGGGCGTCGACGGGGTCGACTGCTCGTTCGCGATAAGCTCGGGGGGGCGTCGACGGGGTCGACGGGTCCTTCGCGATAGGCTCGGGGGGGCGTCGACGGGGTCGACTGCTCGTTCGCGATAGGCTTCCGACCCCCTTTACGCCCCCTTCGGGGTATGGCGTTGGTGTTTTCCTGGCCCTGAGCGCCCCCGGAGCAGGCAGGCGGTGTGTTTCGCGCGCCCCTCGCCATCCTGGCACGCGGTCCTCGTGTCCCCTGGATGCCCCGTCTCGACGCCTCGAACTGGCGCCGGCGCAGGCGCGCCTCACCCCATTTAAACCATTGAAATCTTTGGGTGTTTCGTTCTCGCGCACACATTACGCCTGTGCTTCGATGAGCGCGGCCCCGGTGCCGTGCCGCGAGTTGGGACGCGTCTATGAGCGGGTTCGGTCATGAGTAAAGACGACGAGGTCAAACGCACGATTCTCCCGGTAGCACGGGAGGAGCTCCGGGTGGGGGTGCGCGAGGTGGAGGGGGCGAGTGTGCGCGTGACGAAGCGCGTTCACGAGCGTGACGAGGAGGTCGAAGTGCCTCTGGAGGCCACCGCCCTGGAGGTGGAGCGCGTGCCGGTGGGGCGAGTGGTGGAGGCGCGCGAAGGCGCGCGCCGGGAGGGGGAGACGACGATCATTCCGGTCTACGAGGAGGTCGCCGTCGTGGAGAAACGCCTCGTGCTCAAGGAGGAGCTTCATATCACGCGTCGCTACTCGCAGCGCGTGCATCACGAGGAGGTCACCCTCCGCCAGGAGGAGGCGATCATCGAGCATACAAGCCCCCCGCAAAGTCGGGAGTCATCGTAGTTGCACCTTCATGCAGACGAGGTAGGTATGAGCATGTCCGTCATCGCATTGTACGAAAACGTCGATCAGGCCAAGAGCACGGTCAAAGAGCTGAAAAACGCCGACATCAGCCGCTCGAACATCGACTTCATCAAAAACGCCGACGAGGATCATCAGGGCTTCTTTAAAGGGCTCTTTAGCGACGCCGACAGCGATCAGGCTGAGGCCAAAAAGTCGCTCAAAAAACTGCAAAAGATCGGCATCCAGCGTGAGGAGGCCGAGCGCTACGCCGCCGGGGTACGTGACGGTTGCTCGCTGATCATCGTGCACTCCGATGACAGCCGTAAAATCGAGCGGGCCCGCCAGATCATGAACCGCTACGCCCTCTCCGACGTGGACGATCGTTACGGCTCGGGTCGGAGTTCCACGCTCGAAGAGAGCCAGGCCGGGGCCACTTCGTCGGCCTCCTCATCGGCGGGCAGCTCCTCCGGGGTCGGGGCCGGGGCCGCCACGGGCTCCGAGGTTGGCCTCACCAACGCCGGCCCCTCGGGCAAAAAGCTGCAGGCCGCCGAAGAGGAGCTCAAGGTCGGCAAGCGCGAGGTGGAGACCGGCGGGGTGCGCGCCTCCACCCGGGTCAAAGAGACCCCGGTCGAGGAGAACATCAACCTGCGCGAGGAGAAGGTCGATGTGCAGCGCCGCAAGGTCGACCGCGCCGTCGACTCCGGCGACCACATCTTTGAAGAGGAGAGCGTGGAGTTCACCGAGCGCCACGAGGAGCCGGTCGTCAGCAAAGAGACCCACGTCACCGAGGAGGTGGTCATCAACCAGGAGGTCGAGGAGCATACCGAGACCATCCGCGAGACCGTGCGCAGCCAGGAGATCGACATCGAGGAGCTGAGCGCGCGCGGCAACACCGGGCGCTATGCGCAGTTCAAGGGCGACTTCGACCGCCACTACACCACGAACTACGCCGGGTCCGGCCACAGCAAAGAGGAGTAC
The DNA here is from genome assembly GCF_007997015.1 of Lujinxingia vulgaris. NCBI lineage: Bacteria > Deltaproteobacteria > Bradymonadales > Lujinxingiaceae > Lujinxingia > Lujinxingia vulgaris. The sequence continues at coordinate 85,070 of NZ_VOSM01000010.1, read as the reverse complement.
GAGCTGGGCTACCGCTACGGCATGGCGCTGGCCGAGCACGGCAACCACCGCAACCGCAAGTGGGACGACGTCGAGGCCCACGCCCGCAAGGGATGGGAGACGCGCAACAAGGGCACCTGGAACGATTTTCGCGACTCGATCCGCTACGGCTGGGATCGCATCCGCGGCGAGGAGGAGGGAAGGCGGCCGACCTCGGGGATGTGAGGCCGGGGATAAGAGACTGAGCTGAGAACCTGAGATGGCGTTGCCGGGGCGTCCGGCGCTCCCCTGTTGGGGGGGGCGTCGGGCGTTTTTTTTGTTTGGGGGGGTGGCGGGCTCGGGGTGGTGTTTGGGCTGGTGCTGGTGCTCGGGCTGGTGCTCGGGCTCGATCTCGATCTCGGGCTCGATCTCGGGCTCGGGCTGGTGCTCGTACTGGTACTCGGGCTGGTGCTCGTACTGGTACTCGTGCTGGTGCTCGTACTGGTGCTCGTACTGGTGCTGGTGCTCGTGCTGGTGCTGGTACTCGTGCTCGTGCTGGTGCTCGTACTGGTGCTGGTACTCGTGCTGGTGCTGGTGCTGGTGCTGGTGCTGGTGCTGGTGCTCGTGCTGGTGCTGGTGCTCGGGCTCGGGCTCGGGGTGGAGTTCGTATTCGACCCGGGGTTGGGGAGCGGGAGCGGGTTGGTTTTAGGGTTCTTTGAAACCTTTGGGGGGCAGGGGGCATCTCTGTCATGAAGCCCGCTCCCCCTTCTCGGGGGGCAGCTGGTGTCTATATCGAGGGCGGCAACACGCTGCCCGATTCATCTCTACTTCTTCCATTTACGAGGTCTGATCATGAGCCTTCGCATCAACGACATTGCTCCCGACTTTGAAGCCGATTCCACCGCAGGGAAGCTCTCGCTGCACGAATGGATCGGCGATGGTTACGCCATCATCTTCTCGCACCCCAAAGACTTTACCCCGGTGTGCACCACCGAGTTTGGCGCAGTCGCTCGCCTGGTGCCGGAGTTCAAGAAGCGCAACACGAAGGTGATGGGCGTCTCGGTCGACAGCGTGGAGGAGCACCACAAGTGGATCAAAGACATTGAGGCCTTCGCCGGAACCTCGGCGGACTTCCCCATCATCGACGACACCTCGCTCAACGTGGCCAAGCTCTACGACATGCTGCCGGCCGAGGCGTATATGCCCGACGGGCGCACTGCGGCCGACAGCGCGACGGTGCGCACCCTCTTCATCATTGGTCCCGACAAGAAGATCCGCCTGATGCTGACCTACCCGATGTCGGTGGGTCGTAACTTCGCTGAGGTGCTGCGCGCGCTCGACGCGGTGCAGGCCACCGACGGCAAGCCCCTGGCCACCCCCGCCGACTGGAAGCCCGGCGAAGACGTGATCGTGGGGCTGAGCCTGGATGATGACGCGGCGCGCGAGCGTTTTGGCGAGATCGACATCAAGCTGCCCTACCTGCGCCTGACCAAAGCTAAATAAGGTCAATGCGGCCGTGCGACGCCGCTCTAAGGGGGGTGTCGCACCGCGGCGCTTTGAAGGTCGGTGAACGTGATGCCGGGGTTTTTGCCCCGGCATTTTTTTATGGGTGATGGGCCGGAATGGTCTGACCCTGGGTCGCGCATCATCCTGGAATGGTCTGACCCTGGGTCGCGCATCATCCTTTATTTATGCGGCTTTCAGACGATCGGGGGCTTCGCTTAGCCCACAGACAACGCATGGTTCTTGGGAGGTTGAACGCGCCGAAGAGCGTCACCGCGCCTTCCCAACCCCGACTCGCCTGAATATCGCTCGCCATGCGTCGTCTACGCTCCCCCCATCGCCAACCCGTATCGCTGTGGAGCTCCGATGCGCCTTCAATTCCGGTTCACTTGCCAGATTCATCCCCTGCTGCTCGTTGCAGCGCTCACCTTCTCAAGCGCCGCCTGCTCGACTGCGGCCGACGTTGCGGATGACTCGCCAGCTGGCGAGCCCGAACATGCCGCGCCGTCGCCCGACGACGCCGAGGCCCATGCCTCGCCAGAGGTCGTGTCGCGTTGCGATGCCGACGCCTCGCTCCCCTGCGACCCGGTGCTCTGGATGGCCTGCCACCCGCGCCAGGAGATCGCCTCGCGCTACTGCGAGAGCTGCGCCGGCGAGCTGACCTGCCCCACCGAAGAGGCCCGGCTGGAGTCGCAGCTCACCTCCCGGGAGCGTCTGGCGGGCTTTGCCTGCGAGGAGTACGGCTATGCCATCAACGCAATTCTGGCATGGCACGGCCAACCCCTGGATGACGCCTCTTGGCAGGATTACCTGGCCGCCCAACCCTGGCAGGCGCAGCGATCTTCGGCGCCTCTGCCGACGGCGGCGCAGACCAACCTGCGCGAGCTTCGCGCCGAGCTTGAAACGTGCCAAACCGCCGAGCCCACCACCGCTGCCGATCGCGCCCTGGTCGCGGAGTGGTTCAGGATTTTTGAGAACACCGGGGCCCCACCTGCCTCCTCGATCTACGACTTCGACTTCGCGCCCACCTCAGCCGATACCTTCGCGTCGATCGCCGACCAGTTTTTGAGCGAGGGAGGATCTGAGTTCACGCGTCGCACCCCTGTGCAGACGCAGGCCGAGGGCGGCACGCTCACCCTGCGCCCGGCCGACGAGGGGAGCGCCGCCCCCGAGGGCATCCCTTACGCGCGCAAAATCGTAGTGAGCCCCCAGCTCAGCGCGAAGATGTCGTGCGCCGAACCCGAGCGTTGCGAAGGTTACGCGCGCCTCACGCTCTACCTCGACGCCGAGGGCGCGCTGCTCGCCCAGGGGATCACCGCGAGCGAGTGAAGCGGCGAGTCAGACTTTTTCCGCCCCCCCTAAAACGAAAACGGTCCGAAAACGGTCCGAAAACGATCCGAAAACGATCCGACCCGGGGTCGAACATCGCCCTTTGTTTATGCGGACTTCGCGCACTTCTCGGGGTGCGCGCCCTGCGTTCTGACAGACCTGTTTTGGGCCGCCATCGTTTGGCTCCAGTGGAGCGTCTCCCCGCCGCGATTGACACACACGCCTCACCTCGCTCCTCCGCTCTCTTTGCTCCTTTCTACAACCGGCCCCACCCGGGGCTCAGGCTCTGCGAGGGGCCTGCAGGTGGCGATGTCGCCGACCGGCGGGTGCCCATTGGCCTTGTTCGACGCGTCTTTGTGAGCATCGTGGGTCAGCCCATGAGGCGTTCTCGGGGCGACTGACGACGATCCACCGGGGTGGGCACCGGCAAGCGGCTCGCATCCCCCGACGATGGGAGTGCGGTGGGCGGCCGGCGGCGCTACTCTTTGTAAAGCAGGTTGAAAGATTCTCGATGGTGAGCGCCCCGGGACCTGTGGGGGGGGGCGTATCGACCACGCAGCGGTAGCAGGCATCATGACAAAAAGCAGCACCTCGGTATCCGGGTCATTTCCCGGCGTTCGCGTTCGTAAAGAGATCGGCCGCGGCGCCGAGAGCATCGTGTATCTGGCCAGCCGCGGCGTTGAGACCGTGGCGGTGAAGACCTCACGTGAGCCCGGGCAGCTGCTCGATGAGGAGCGCCGACGCCGTTTTTTGCGCGAAGGTTGTCTGCTGGGAGCTCTGACCCACCGGGCGCTGCCGCGCATCTTTGAGGTGGGCCAGGTCGAGAAGACGCCCTACATCATCCTGGAGCACGTCAATGGCGAGACGCTCGCCCGGGTGGTGGCCGACTCGGTGTTGGAGGAGGAGGTGATCTGGCGGGTGGCCCGCGAGGTGGCCGACGCGCTGGCGCAGGTCCATGAGAACGGGCTGCTGCACCGCGACATCCACCCGGCCAATATTCTGCTCGACGCCACGGGCCGAGCGCGGCTGATCGACTTCGGGCTTGCTGCCGAGGCCAGCGCGGATGATGCCCAGCGCCTCGAAGGCACGCTGCGATTTATGGCGCCGGAGCAGGGAGGGATGCTCAACCGCCTGGTCGACGCCCGCTCCGATCTCTACGCGCTGGGGGCGGTGCTGCATTTCTGCGCCACGGGTCGACCGCCCTACGAGGGCCGCGATCGTCGTGAGGTGCTGCGCCAGCACGCCACCGCCCCCATTCCTGATGTTCGAGAAACGCGCGCCGAGCTCAGTGAGACGCTCAGCGCGCTGATCCGGCGACTGCTGGCCAAAGACCCCGACGATCGCTTTGGCTCGGCGCGCGCGCTGGTCGAGCATATCGACCGACACCGTGGCGAGCAGAGCACACGGACGATTGAGGCGGCGACGCCCCGAGCGGGGCATCGCCGGCTGATCGGGCGACGCGCCGAGCTTCAGCAGCTGCTCGAGGTCTGGGATCGCGCCCGGGGTGGGCACACCGCCCTGGCGATGATCGACGGGCCGTCGGGAAGCGGCAAAACGCGGCTGATGCGCGAGCTGGAGATGCGCGCGCGCGCCGAAGGCGCGCTCGCGCTGAGCACGAGCGCTCAACTTCAGGAGCCGCACCCCTTCGCCGCGCTGCAGCGCCTGGTAGAGCCACTTTACGCACGCCTGAGCGCCGATATCTCCGATACGGACGGGCTTCGCGAGACGCTGCAACGCCGCCTCAGCGGCAAGGTTGATGCCCTGCACCGCGCGCTGCCCGGCCTGGCGAACCTGCTTCACGAAGACGTGGACGCTCGCCAGCACTCCGAGCTCCGAGCCAACGTCGAGCCCACTCCCTCCACCGAGTCCGACCGCTCCGACGTCGTCTACGACGCGGTCGCCGCAACCCTGGCCGAGTTCGCCCGAATCCTGGGCGCGCTTCTGGTCAGCGTCGACAACGCCCACCTTGTCGACGACGCCACCATGCGCGTGCTCGAACGCCTTGAACATTCCAGCCACGACGCCCCCTTGATGCTCCTGCTGGGCTTTGACCGCCGCGGCGACACCGCGCTTCGTGCCGGACACATCGCCTCGGCGATGCGCCGAACCCTGGCCGCCCGCGTGACCCTCAACCGTCTGGAGCCCCGCGAGGTCGACGCCTTTGTGCGCGCCCGCCTGGGTGATTCGGAGGTCGACCCGCGCCTGATCGAGCGCGTCATTGAGCTGAGCCACGGCAACGCCTACGCCATCGAGTCCTTTTTGCGGGCGATGCTCGACGCCGCCATCCTGCGCCCCTCCTGGGGACGCTGGAGCCTGGATCTGGAAGCGGCCGAGACCCTCACGCTGCCCTCAGACCTAAGCGATCTGATGCACTTTCAGCTCGATCATGTCAGCGCGCAGACCCGCGATTTGCTCGCCTGGATCGCGCTCTTTGGCGGGCTGGTCGACCCGGGAGATGTGGCCGCCTGCGCCGACATCGACCACCAGGCGCTCGACGAGGCCCTCACCCAGGCCACGTACGCCGGGCTTTTGCGTGAGACGGGTGAGTCGGGCCTGGCGCTTGTTCATGAATCGCTGCGCGAGAGCCTTCTGGAGCGGCTCAGCCCGGAGGAGCGCGCGCTCCGCCACCAGCGCGTGGCCACCATCCTCGATCGCAACACCGGCAGCCGCGCCCGCGACTTCGACCTGGCCCGCCACTATGCCCTGGGGCAGGCTCATACCGACCCACACCGCGCTGTGGAGGTGAACCACCAGGCCGGCCGCCTGGCGCAGCACGGCTTTGATTACGCCGGTGCCCTGGCGTTCCTCACGCAGGCCGCCCGCATCGCCGAGCAGCGGGGGTTGCCGATCGCCGTGGAGCTTGACCGTGACCTGGGGCATATCGCCGCGCGCACCGGCCAGCTGGAGCTCTCGCGCCACCACCTGGGCCGCGCCATCACGCACAGCAATGACCCCGTTGAGCGCGCCCACCTGCGCGGGGCGCTCAGCGCAGTCAGCGTCACCAACCTTGAGCTGCGCCGCGCCACCGAGGAGCTTCGGGGCGCGTTTGCTGAGATCGACGAGCACTTTCCCACGCTCCACCCCGCCGATCTGGCCAGCAGCCTGCGCCGCTTCGCCCGCAGCGAGCTTATCGGCACCCTCTCCCTGGCCCGACGCATCTTCGACAGCCCGCTCACCCCGGCCGAAGAGCGCCGCCTGCGCGTGCTTAAAGACCTCTACGACTACCTCTCGCGCGTGGCCTACTTCACGTTTGAAGACGAGCTGATGCTGCAGTCGGCGTTGCGTCAGCACGACATCGCCACGCGCCTGGGCGACGCTCGCTACCTGGCGCGAACCCTGGCGATGCTGGCCTTCATCGCGGCCATCCTCGGTCAGAAAAAGCTCAGCGACCTCTACCTCGCCCGCGCCGAAGTGGCCTGCGAGCAGGCCGGTGATCGCAGCGTGCGCGCGATGGTCGGCTGGTTCACCGCCTTCTGCCTCGACATGCTCAATGAGCCCCTGGCGGCCTGCGCGAAGCTGCGCGAGACGCTCCTGGAGCAGGGCCAGTGGCTGGAGGGCTGGGAGCTGAGCAACGGCACGCTCACCCTGGCCGAGAACTACATCCTGCGCGGCCACCACCGCCGCGCCACCACCGTACTGAGCGACGTCATGCGTGAGCTCAAGAGCCGGCTGGGCGATGAGGTCGCCGAGCGGCAGTTTGTGCTCACGCCGCTTCAGTCTCTGGCGATGAGCGCGGAGCTGGCCATCGGTCAGACCGAGAACCTGGAGCGCTACGCCGCCAACGCCGAGCGCTACTTCATCGAGAATCAGCAAAAGCTCTACTACCACGCCGAGATTCACCAGCGCCTGCTCCTCTACTGCCTGGAGAGTGGCCAGCTCGACGAGGAGGCCGACCGCCACATCCGCGGCTTTGAGTCGCTGCCGATGCCCACTCCCAACGTCAGCTACTACCTGCGCTACTTCTATGTGTGCAAAGCCTGGATCATGATCGAGCGCGCTGAGCGCACCCGCCGCCGCGGCGCTCCGGTCGATCTGGGCCAGGCACGCGCGGCGCTGGCGGAGCTTGAACCCGGGGCCACCACCTCGATGTTCAAAGCCTACGTCGCCCTCTTTAAGGCGCGTATCGCTGACTTGAGCGGCGAGTTGAAGGATGTTGAGGCGCTGCACAACCAGGCGCTTGCCCACGCCGATCGCGCCGACATGCCCCTGGTGCATTTTGAGGTGGCGCGCCACAAGGCCGCCCTGGCCCGCACCCGCCATCAGCGCCGCCTGAGCGATGCGCCGGAGACCCTCGATGTGCTCCTGCGCTACGTGCATCAGGCCCTCCACCTGGCCCAGAGTCAGGGCTGGAGCGGGCGCGCACGCGCCATCCGCGCCGACTTCGCCGACGAGCTTCGCCTGGCCGATCGCCACGGCTCCGAGCTGCATACGGCCTCATCGCTGACCAGCAGCGATACGATGACCTCGCGCATGCAGCAGCAGTTTGACGCCCTGTTGCGCATCCACCAGATCTTGAGCGAGGTCGGCAACCCCGACACCAAACTTCACCAGGTGCTCGACGAGCTCATCGCCATCTTCGGGGCCGAGCGTGGCTACTTTTTCCAGATCGACCAGGAGAGCCCGCAGCTCCAGGCCGCACGCTCCGCCCGACCATCGGGCTCCTCCCCAAAGGCCGCGGCCAGCGCCGACCTCCCCGACCCCCTTAAGAACTGGGCCCGGGGTATCATCGACCAGGTCTGCGCCACCCAGCGCCCTCTGCTGGTCAGCACCACCCGCGAGGGCGCGCGCTGGGATCAGCCGGCCTTCCTCGATCATCTTCGCAGCGCCATCGCCGTGCCCATGCACACCCGTGGCGAGCTGCGCGGGGTCGTCTACCTGGACAGCACGCTCAGTGAGGGTGTCTTCTCCCGGGCCGACATCCGCACCCTGCAGAGCCTGACCAACTCGCTCTCGATGCTGCTCGAAGCCGCGCGCACCTCCAGCCTGGAGGTCGAAGTGGCCCGCGCCTCCGAGAAGAGCGCCTCGCTTCTGGAGCACGCCACAAGCGCGGTGCAGCTTGGCCTTGCGATCATCTCCGCCGACGCCTCATTGATAAGTGCCAGCCCCACCCTCTACGCCATGGCCGAGCCCTGGGGCTCCATCGCCCGCTTCTGGCGCGAGGCCTGGGCGGCCTGCGACTGGCAGAGCGCCCCGGACCATCGCGTGGCCGGCCGCACCCTGAAGACTGCCCTGGCCGACCTGCGCACTCCGGAGGGCCACCGCCAGATCTTCGAGATCACCAACACCGGGGAGGCCCCCGAGCTCAGCGAGCACACCGACCACCAGGTCCTGCTCATCCGCGACGTCACCGCGAGCGTTATCGCCGGCGAAGAGCTCAAGCTGCTCAACGTCGAACTCAAACTCGCCAGCGAAGAGGCCATGAGCGCCAACCGCGCCAAGAGCGTCTTTCTGGCCAGCATGAGCCACGAGCTGCGCACCCCGCTCAACGCCATCATTGGCTACAGCGAGATGATCCTGGAGGAGCGCAGCGCCGAGGAGGAGCCGGAGCTCGTCGAAGACATCACCCGCATTCAACTCGCCGGCAAACACCTGCTGCGCCTGGTGAGTGACATCCTCGACATCTCCAAGATCGAGGCTGGCCACGTCACCCTGGCCCCCGGCGAGTTTAAATTACCGGCGTTGGTCGGCGAGCTGGAGCGGGCGGTCGCCCCGCTCCTCAACGACAACGCCAACACCCTGCACATCGGCCCCATCCCCGAGCTCACCCTCTTTAACGATGAGCTGCGCCTGCACCAGCTTCTGCTCAACCTTTTGAGCAACGCGGCCAAGTTCACCGAAGGCGGCGATGTGTTTTTTGATGTCGCGGTGGACGAGAAGGCGGGGCGTCTGGAGTTTGCGATCCGCGACACCGGCATCGGCATGGACGAGGCGGCGCTGGCGCGCGTCTTTGAGGCCTTCTACCAGGCCGGCCAGCACTCCATCTCCCGCCACGGGGGCACGGGGCTGGGCCTGACGATCGTACGCCGCTTCTGCGACCTGATGGGCGGCACCATCGACGTGCACAGCTCCCCGGGGGAGGGCACGACCTTTATGGTGAGTCTGCCGCAGCGGATCGCGCAGGCCGAGACGGCCTGAGCGCGGCGCCAGCGCACCGGACCTGCACCCTCCGAAACACCACGGCCTCATACCTCCTGGCCCGAGCTCATGAGGCGCCGGAGCCATGGCGAGCGCCGCCCCGGCGTACTCATTTTTTGGCTCTCCTCACTCTACCTGCGGCTCGACAACCTCTTCGGACGCCATCGTCTCCTCGCTCTTCTCAAGCTCCGACACCGAGGCACGCTGGCTCAACCACGCCTGCGTGCGCGCCCCCGCGTTGGCACGAATATCCATATAAAAGAGTTCAATATCGCCCAGGTGGTAGTTGCCCGAGGTCGTCTCCGAGAGCTCGTACTCCAGATCATCGAGGTCCGGCACAAAGAGCACTCCGCCCTGGCAGCGGGCCGACAAAAGCGCGGGCTGCGGCGCTTTTAGCCCGGTCACGTTCATCCCCATGGGGTCTTTCGAGCGCAGAATTCGGATAAAGGAGGGCGATTCCCCCTCATTGTTCAGCTGCACCGCACCGAGGTGAGCGGCGCGCGCGGAGGGCTGCTCATCCATGCGCCAGCTCACCGGGTTGGTGCACTGGCGCGGCTCGTCGACGGGGATGCGCACCAGCTCATCGCCCCGCCAGTGCAGCAAGTCTTGTGCGCCGTCGCCCGCATGGTCGTCGCGGTAGGTGTCCCAGGAGAGCACGCAGCCGGTCTGCTCGGGGCTGCGACAGGGCTCAAGATGCTCATAGGTGCTCTCATAGCGCGAGAGCGGCAGCGCGAAGCCCGGGATGTACGCCGCAATCATCCGCTCGTGAAGCTCCGGGTCGGCGTCGATGGTCTCCAGCAGGCGCATGGCGTGCATGCTCCCCTGACTGTGACCCGCCACGATGAAAGGGCGCCCCTGATTATGCTCTTCAATGAACACCTCAAAGGCGCGCGCGATATCTTCGTAGGCGACGTTGAAGCTGGGCCGGGACTCCCCGGGCTCGTTGAAGTAGGCGCCGATCGTCGTCTGCCGGTAGCGGGGCACGAAGACCCGGCAGCACGCGTTAAAGACGCTGGCCTGCCCGGCGAGGATCAGCTCGTTGAGCATCTCGTGGGACTTTGCGGCGTCCAGCGGGTCGTTCCAGCGCTTCCGGTCAAACCAGACGGTCGGGTAGATGAAGAAGACGTCCGCCGGCGCCTCCGCCGCGCGCTCGGCCGCGCCGGGTGGCGAGAGGCTGGCGTTGGTATCCTGCCCCGGCAAGGCGACCCAGGCGTCGGGCTCGGCGTAGTCGGGCGCCTCGGCCAGCGCTTCAGCGTCGTAGGGCTCGGTCGGCTTGAGAAAAAAGGCCGGAGAACAGGCCGCGCTCAACGTGGCGAGGGCGGTGAGAGTGACAAGCACGGGGGCGCAGCGAGGTGTTCGCATCAGCAGCTCCGAAAGGTTGATCTGGCCTGCGGGGAAACACGCGGCGCGCCCCGCCAGACACCGAGCACGCGTGGATGTTACGACCTCCACGATCGTCGTCGGGTTGAACCGAGACAAGAGGGCATCGTGTCGCAGGCGGGCTCTCTACATCCAGCACACGCTAGACCCTGCCCGCGTTGAAGTGCGCTCTTACCAGGCACCCATGCCATCCGAGCTTTCGGGCCTCCTGCGGGCACCACGATTGACACACACGCCCCACCGCGCTCATCCTCTCTTTGCAACTTTATACAACCGGCCCCATCCATGACTCGCGACCTCCGGTGGTCCTGCGGGTCGCACAGCTCCGTCATCGTGTCGGGGCTGCGCCAGTCCGGGGCAACGATGGAGAGCGTGATGAAACGACCCCCTCTAAAAACCTCCCTGCGGCTCTTTTGCCTGGCGCTTGCCATGGGCGCCACCACTCTGCTCGCCACGCCCGCCTTCGCCCAGGCGCCCACCACGCTGATGCAGCAGGGGCGCCTGCTCACGGATGATGGCGCGCCGATGATCGGCCTGATCGACATGCAGTTCACCATCTACAGCGCCGAGAGCGGCGGTGAGGTGCTCTGGCAAGATCAGGTCGAGGTGCAGCTCGACGACTCGGGCTTCTACTCGGTGGCGCTGGGCGACCAGGGAAGCCCGCTCGACGCGGCGATCTTCGCCGATGGCGAAGCCTACATCGCCGTGGCGATCGATGGCGGCGAGGAACTCAGCCCGCGCTTTAAGCTGCACTCGGTGCCTTTTGCGCTGAACAGCGCGGTGGCGGCGCGCGCCGCGGTGGCCGACCAGGTCCTGGCCGGCTCCATCACCCGCGAATCCCTCTCCGAAGACGTCTTTGACCAGACCGCCGCCGCCGTGAGCTGTGCGCCGGGGCAGGTGGCCGTGGCGTCGAGCACGGGCTGGGAGTGCGGTGATTTGAGCGGCGGACTGACCATGACTCAGGTGCGTGACGCCCTGGGCCAGACGCTTGGTGATTTGAGCTGCAGCCCCTCGCAGACGATCCTCTTTGATGGCAGCGCCTGGACCTGCACCGCCCCGGTCAGCTACCAGGCCGGCGCGCATCTGGCGCTCAACGGCAACACGTTTAGCGTGGACACCTCCAACCTCGACGCGGCCTCGCTCGGCGGCACCGACGCCTCGGGTTATCTGACCGCCTCCCAGGTGGACTCGACCTATTTGAGTCAGGCCGACGCCGCCAGCGACTACCTGGCGCTCTCCGGCGGCACGATGGCGGGCGACCTGACCGTGCGCGAATTTGAGATCGTCAAAGAGACCGACAACAGCGTCAGCACGGGCTTCCGCGAGCGCAACACCACACGCATGGTCATTCGCAACAAGCGCCGCCGCGAGACCGTAGCCATTCCCAGCGATCGCCTCGACGCGATGTGCAACGACGGCTGCACCTACACCATCGCCATGCGTTACTGGCGCAATGAGAATGTCGAGCTCTTGTCACGCGGCCCCTTTATGTTCTCCTACGACCAGGCTACCGGCCGCTGGCGCGACAGCCGCGACGCCAACGCCATCTCCGGAAACAGCAGCACTAACCACGTCATCAACCTCAGCGGCTGCTGCTACCTCACCGATGGCGAGTACGTGGCCGGCGCTAACCAGGGCGACAGCACCCGCGAGATGCATGTTCTCAACAACAACGACAGCTCCTGCCCGCTCAGCGACGCCTCCTCCCTGGAGTGCATCGTGACCTTCTACGACTGATCCCCTGGAGACGATCATGAGCTTTTCACATCACCATCGCCTCCTCGGCCTTCTGCTCGCCATGCTCTTTGTCGTGGTCGGCTGCAACGTCGACGACACCAACTCCGAGGTCGAAGAGCCGGTGGAGACCGACGCCGGCGACGACACAACCGAAGCGCCCGAGGTGCTGCCTGAGAGGGCGTCGCAGTGGTGCGCCGCAGGCGGCGAAGCCACCGGTGATGGCTACCGCCTGGTGCACTGCACCGCGCCGGCCAACGCCGCTGGAAACGTGGCCACCGGCCAGGGCGTGCGCCTGGAGATGGGCGCCTCGCAGGTGATCTTGCGCTAGAGTTTTCTGGCCAACGCCCACGCATAAAAAAGCCCGTCACCTGCACCCAGGTGGCGGGCTTTTTTATGCACTCCCCCTAACGCCCTCACGAACCTCCCCACATTGCGAACCTCCGGCGCCCCACAACCACCCCACCACCAGACCAACCACAAACCGCGAACCCCAACCGCCCATTACAAATCGACCCACATCGCGAACCTCCGGCGTCCCTCCCACGATTTTGCATTCTCCGCACGCCCCCCAACCCGAGCGCATCCAGGGCGAAGTCCAGCAAGGAGCCAGGAGGAGCGTGTAGCAGCGCTACCGCGACGACGCAGCGACGATGCTGGCTTCGTCCTGGGGCGCTCGGCGCCTGACAAGGAGGCAGGGACGATGCTTGTAGCAGCGCTACTGCGAATCCCTGTCGACGCCGTCAGCGGCGTCCTGGGGCGCTCGGGCACCCGGCTGAAACGCCTCCGCAGCCCCATGTTCATACACCAGATCGCCGCCCGCCTCCCCGACCCGGTAGCCCAGCCCGGCGACCACCACCGTGCCCACCAGCGCCGCCACTGCTGTGCCCTTCGCGATCGACTCTTTGCGAATCGCGCCCGAAGCCACAAAGACCCCCAGCACGATCACCACCGCCCAGAAAAACTGCTCGGCGGCCTCCTCATGCTCCTCAATGGCCTCATGAGGCACCACCCGCTCGGCGACCTCCTCGTCGACCTCGCCAGTCTGCAGGGCCGCAAAGCTCGTCACGCCCAGCACCAGCTGAAAGAGCAGCGCGATGACGAAGCTGCGCCGCGGCAACCACCCCCGCCACCACGCCAGCAAAAGCCCCGCCGTCAGCAGGGGCATCAGGATGGCCAGGGCCATCGGAAAATGAACCACCTTGGGATGAAGAAGGGAAAGTTCCATCGGGATGCTCCTTGCGCTTGAGATCAGACTGCTCTCGACCGACACCGGCCGGGGCTTAGTGTGGCCACGATGGCGACCCTCGCCGACAAACTCCATCCCACAGATGTGATACGCCATGAATATCAACACCTTAGCCCCCGAACACACCACAAATGAGAGACAGGAGCGCGGCCGCCTGGTCCTCTTTCTGGCGATCTTTTTGCTCGTCTCCACCCTGGCCGGCCTCGATCTCATCGCCGATCTTTCCCAGGACGCCGGCCCGGTTCACCTGGCCATCGAAGGGCTGCTGGTGCTCGGGGGCCTTTTTGGAAGTTTCAGCATGATGCGCGCCCTGCAGCAGACCACCGCGCGCAATCGCGCGCTTCAAACCAACGCCGACGCCCTGCGCGTCAAGCTGCGCGCCCGCACCCATGAAGCCCGCGCCCTCAACGAGGAGCTCTCCCAGACCCGCGCCCGCGCCCTGCAATGGCAACGCGAGGCCCGCGAGCTGATGCAGGGCTTAAGCGTGGCCATCGACCGGCAATTCGACCGCTGGGAGCTCACCGAGGCCGAAAAAGAAGTCGCGATGCTCCTGCTCAAAGGCCTCTCCCATAAAGAGATCGCCGCGCTGCGCCAGACCAGCGACGCCACCACCCGCCAGCAGGCCCGCGCCGTCTACAAAAAGGGCGACCTCTCCGGCCGAAACGAACTCGCCGCCTTCTTCCTCGAAGACCTCTTGCTCCCCCCCGACGCGGTGGAGAAGGAGGCATCCTGAGTCCGACCGGGGGTCGAACATCGGCCTGTGTTTATGCGCCTCAACCGCCTTTATGCGCCTCAACCCCCTCCCGATACGCCGCATCCTCACGCACCCGCTCCCAGGCCTCCCGAAACACCACCGCGGCGAGTCGCTTCTCGGCGTCGGCCCAGGTCTGCGCCTCCCTGACCTGTCCATTCTCATCGTATTTGCGGCCACCGGGATATTTGGCGTAGCGCATCGCCCGGGTAAACCCCATCTGCAAATACTTGCGCGCCATATCCATCCCTACAAAATCCCCGGCCTCCCGATACGCCCTGTAGCGCGCCTCAATCGCCTCCACCGAGGCCCGCGCCGCCGCCTCGTCGCGGTAGCGCCACAGGGGCAAAAGCTCGCTTTTATAAGGCTCCACCTTAAAGACGCCCTTCTCATCGGGAGAGTAACGGTAGGCCTCCGGATGCGCTCGAAAGTCGATGTCGTATTCGCCAGCCATGCTCGTCTCCGGGTGCAGAAGGGTCACGTCGCGCCGCAGGAGAAAGGTGCGCACAGCCACCTCACCTTCCTCAACTCGCCGACCCAGGGTCAGACATCACCCCGAGCGCATCCAGGGCGACAACACAGCGACGCAACCAGCGGCGTCCCTCAACCACCCAACCCAACCACCCAACCACCCAACCCCCCAACCACAAAACGCGAACCCCTACCCCCCATTACGAATCGACCCACATCGCGAACCACCGGCGTCCCACAACCACCCAACCACCTGACCACCTAACCACAAAACGCGCCCCCCCTACCGCCCACAGCAACTCCCAACATCGCGAACCACCGGCGTCCCTCAACCACCCAACCACCCAACCCCCCAACCACAAAACGCGGCCCCCTTAAAACCGACCGAGGGTCAGACATCCCTCTTTGTCTCTAAGGAAATCCCGCATCGCGATGAACGCCAAGACCGCCTATGCTTACACCTCCTCAGGCAAGATTGAGCCACCACGGCACAATGACATGTTGATCGATTTCAAGGATGCCCTCGATGGGATGTCGACGTTTATTCACTCCGTTCACTCCGTTTGCCGCGTCGATGAGCGTCGTGGCGTTGCTTCTCACTCAAAGTCTGGGGTGTCGGTCGTCATCGCCGGATAAGCCAGCTTCCGAGGCCTCGTTCGCTGGGAGTACGCCCTCCACGACGAGCGCGCCCTCCTCTGGCGAGCCGCAACCCGGGAGCTCCGAGCGTTGCGATGAGCCGATGCTGATCTCGGTGGCGGAGGAGATGTTCCTGCAGGCCGGAGGGAGCGACCCGGCCGCCGAGGCGCTGCGCCAATCCTGCGCGGGGGAGCACGGGGTGCAGGGCTGCTCCTGCGCCTCGTTGCGGGACTACTTAACGACCTCCGCCCTCGTGCAGACTCAACTCGACAGATGCTGCGAAAGCTCGGAGCTGTGCGCGCGCAACGGCCTCTGTCAGCCGGCAAATCCCGCTGGCGAGCGCTGGCTGGAGGAGTTGCAGATGGCCGTGAAGGTCACCCGCTCCCTCGGGCAGCTGGAGTTGGTCTGCGAGAGTCCGGCCTTATGCGAGGCTGCGGCGTCGGGCTGCGCGCAGACTGTGGGTTGCACGTACAGCGGCCGCTGCGGCGTCGACGACGAGGGGCAATGCGCGGCGACCCGGGTGGAGCATTGCCGGGAGAGCGGGGGCTGCATCGAGAGCGGGCGCTGCTCGCTTAGCCCCTCAGGTACCGGCTGCGTCATCGCCTCCGAGGAGGACTGCGCCCGAAGCGAGCGCTGCCGGGTGGATGGGCAATGCGCCTACAGCGACGCGTTTGGGTGCGAGGCCGCGACCGAAGCGCATTGCCTGAACTCGGCCGGATGCCGGGAGCAGGGGCGCTGCTCGCTGAGCGCCGCCCTCGAAGACCTGACGAGCGATAAGCGGGGACGAATCTGCTTCTCAGCGAGCAACCTCGCGGTCAAGCAGGCCCGTGTCGCGTTATCCGATGCGCTCGCCAGGGCCTCCCTGGCTCCTCTGCGCGAGGGTCTGGCGCGTGTCAAAACCGGAGAGGCCGAGCTTGAAGCCTTTCCCACATTCTCTCCTCGCCAGGTACACCCCGATCTGCCCTCGACCGAGCGCCGCAGGTACATCGTCGCGGTCGTCATAGAACCGGACCACGAGGCGACCTATGTGGTCCCCTGCGAGGAGTATCTGGCGCTGCAACGCGAGCTCATTCCCCCGACCCGGTGGCGCCGAGAAGGGTTTGTTCTTGAGGCCCAGGCACAGCGCCTGAGCGCCGGAGATCAGGTCGTGATCGACCGCTCCGCGGAGTACTGCAGCGGCGAGTCGTCCTCCGGGTGGCGCACCACCTCGCTGGAGTCGTGGGTCGGCCCCGTCGTCACCCTGCATGAGTACTCGGAGTTCACCGACAACGAGTACGAGCTGGTTCAGAACTCGTGGCGAACCCTCGACCTGCACCACGGAGAGCCGGCCTCCTTGACCCGGCTCGTCGAGGAAGCCTCGCTCGTCGAAGCCTTCAAAGACGACGTCTGGGTCAGCGACCAGATCGCCTCCTTTTTGCAGATCGCCGAGCGCCGCCTCGCTGAGGGCCACATCAGCCGCTCCGAGCTCGACGAAGCGCGTAAGTGGGTTGCCGACTTTGAAGCCGAAGCGTCCCTGGTCGAACTTCTCACCCTTTTTAACGAAAGACTCCGCGGCAGCGAGTTTATCGCGCTCAACCCACAGCAGGTTCCTTACGGCTTCGCCTACTTTGATCCAGCGCGCGGGCAGGTCGCCCTGCGCCTCGCCATCGCGCGCCTGGCCGGACCGGGGCTGACCGACTTCATCACCCTGGGCCTCATGGTCGACATACGCCCGGAGTACCGAGAGGCCTTCCAACGCGCCGACGACGAGGGCTGGCTTATCGGTGGTGAGCAGACCCCGTTTGAGCTCGACCTGCACGAACGCGAGCTTGAGTAGCCGCAGCCTCGATCTCGGATCACAGGTCCGACCGAGAGACGGACATCCCCCTTTATTTACGCCGCGCCACGAGCAGATCCGGGCGATCGCTGATGATGCCGTCGACCCCCAGATCGATCAGACGTTGCATCTCCAAAGGCTCGTTGACCGTCCAGGGATGCACCTGCAGCCCGGCCTCGCGGGCCTCGGCCATGGAGGTTTTGGTAACAAGCTCGGCCCTGGGTGACCAGATATGGGCGCCGCGGCGGGCGTAGTCGATGAGCGGGGCGCGACGCTCTTCCTCAAGCACCGACGGAGGATGAGGGTGGTCCGAGCGAGAGAGGGCCATCACTCGCCAGGAACGCGCAAAAAAGGCGACCAGACCCATCGTCTGGCCGCCTTCTCAGAGCATGCGCGTTGAGGGGTAGAAGCGCCTTAGATGCTGGTGATCTCCAGGGTTCCGCCATCGAGCATATCAAACGCGGCGCACCCACTTTGAACGGTCGTGAGGAGCTCCAGGCGCACGGTCACCTCCAGGCTTGCGATGGGGATCGCGTCGAGAATCTCCACCTGGATGGCCTCGGTGCC
Source organism: Lujinxingia vulgaris (assembly GCF_007997015.1). Classification (NCBI taxonomy): domain Bacteria; class Deltaproteobacteria; order Bradymonadales; family Lujinxingiaceae; genus Lujinxingia; species Lujinxingia vulgaris. The sequence continues at coordinate 67,541 of NZ_VOSM01000010.1, read as the reverse complement.
CTGGGAAACCGTGATGGTTTCATAGAGAGCTCCGTTGACGAAGACCCCGACATCGGCCTGCCCGCAACTGTCCAGGCTGTTTGCGAGATCGACCTCCAGGGCAACGCCCTGCAAGGTGCTGCCGTACGCCAGCTCACGGGTGCCCTCCACGTACTCCCCGTCGATCCAGAAGGTCGTGCCCTGAATCAAATAACGGGTGTCGCCGGGCCGGGGAAACGCAAACTCGTTGACGATCGGTGCATCCTGACCATCGGAGAAGGTCACCTCCGTGCCATCCTCGCAGCTCATCGTGTAGGTCCCGTCCTCGTTGTCGAACACCGAGCAGAACGAGCCGTCCTGACCGTCGAGGCCGGCTTCGCCGTCGAGGCCGTCGGTGCCAGAACATGCTCCCGTGAAGAGCAAAAGTGCCGCCAGTGTTGCCAGAGCAAAGCGCGATGATGTGGTAGGGGGGTAGCATGGCACCCTCCGATGAAAACAAGGGGTAAGGGTTGCGTGACATGTCGTAACAAACATGGAAACTCGCATCAATTCGCGAAAGCGCCTCCCTTACATGTTTCATTCAGGCCGAGGGTGCGGCGATCTTAATAAAACGCCCCCCAACCCGACCGCATCCAGGGCGTCGCCTGGCAAGGAGCAAGGATGAAGCTGTAGCAACGCTACCGCGAATCCGAAGCGACGCAGCCAGCGGCGTCCCGGGGCGGTCGGCATCTGGCAAGGAGCAAGGATGAAGGTTGTAGCAACGCTACCGCGAATCCGAAGCGACGCAGCCAGCGGCGTCCCGGGGCGGTCGGCATCTGGCAAGGAGCAAGGATGAAGGTTGTAGCAACGCTACCGCGAATCCGAAGCGACGCAGCCAGCGGCGTCCCGGGGCGGTCGGCATCTGGCAAGGAGCAAGGATGAAGGTTGTAGCAACGCTACCGCGAATCCGAAGCGACGCAGCCAGCGGCGTCCCGGGGCGGTCGGCGCCGAACATTTGGCGCTCCGACCCAACTCCTCTATAAGGCCCTGACTTCAACGATGACCTGCTCCGGGCCTCTTTATGTCTGTATGCCGTATCGCCACCTCCCTCCTCGCCATCCTCTTCATCGCCTCGTGCAGCAGCTCCAAACCCACCGAAGCGCCCGATCAAAACGAGCCCGAATCCGAGGTGACCGAAACGTCGCAGGCCGAGCGCCGCCCCGACCCCGGGCCGCGCTTTCCTCACGAGAGCGGCCAGCGAAAAGCGGAGCTTCGCGAGCCCTACGTCCTTGAGGCCACCGAGGTCTTTGCCGCTGGCGAGCACGTCTACCTCTCGGCGGTCTTGCCCGAGGCCTTTGGCGCGCCGGACCCGGTGCTCAGCGCGCAGCTCAAGCGTTTTGGTCATGAGGCCACCCCCCGCTGCGAGGTCGATGCGCTCCAGGTGGTCGGTGCGCGGCACGGGCGAGCTGTGATCGCGTGTGATCCGGCGCGGGTGGTGGTGCGGATGGTAGGTGAGGAGCTGCCGGAGAAGGTGCAGGTCGACCTCTTTTTCTGGGCCTATGGCGAGTCGGTCTCCGAGCTGGTCGACGTGCAGCAGCCGGTGATCATCGCGATCCCGGAAGCGCCCACCGACGCGCCGGAGCTCGCGCAGACCTTCAACGAGAGCCTCAGCGCCTACTTCAGGAAGCTGAGCTTCGGGCTCACTGGCGAGCCGAACTTTTTCACCTTCGCGCGCCATCGCCTCGATGCGCTGGAGCAGCAAAACGCCGCTGAAAACGGGCCGATGGCCATTCCGCAACGCACCACCCGCCAGCATATTCTCCACGAGACGATGGCCACCTACAGCGGCCTGCGCTCGGTGGAAGAGACCCTGCAGATCGACCGCGCCTTTTTCTCGCGCGCCGCGCCCGCCAGCGAGCAAACGATCGATCTGGAGACGATCGAGGGCGTGGGGCTGGCGGAGCATCCCTGGCAGGAGATGATCGCCGAGCTCGGCCAGCAGCCGACCATCGAGCCGCTCGCCAGCTCCGTGCCCGACGACATGGCCTACGTCCACGTCCACGATCTGCGCGCCTTTGTGCGCCTGGCGGGCGAAGTTGAGACCTGGATCGCGCCCATCATCCAGGCCCTGGAAAACAAGGCCGGAAGCCGCCACCTGATGCAGCGCTACGAGACGATGCTGGGCATTGAGCGCAGCGGCCTCTCGGAGCATCTGGGCCATCTGGCCGCCCACGGGGTGGCCGTGGCCACCACTGACCCATTCCTGCGCGAGGGCGGCGATCTCTCGCTCCTCTTCCATGTGCGCGACCGCGATCTTTTAAATCAGGCGCTCACGCGCTACGAGGCCGCGCTGCGCAAGACCCACCCCACGTTGAGTGAGCGCGTTGTCGAGGCCGGCGAGCATAGCGTGCGGGTGCTTTCGACGCCCGACGGTGCGGTGCGCCAGCATCGCCTGGAGCTCGGCGACGTGCTGATTCTGTCGACCTCGATGGACGCGTTGCAGCGCTTTATTGATGTGGCGGAAGGCCAGCGCGCCCCCCTCTCCGAGAGCGGCGATTTTCGCTACATGCGCGCGCTCTACCCCTTCGATAAAGCGGCCGAAGACGCTTTTGTCTTCATCGGCGATCGCTTTGTAGAACATACGGTCAGCCCGCGGGTGCGCATTCTTTTGGGACGGCGCATGCAGGCCCGCGCCGACCTCGCGGCGGTGAACAACGCCGCGCTCCTCTTCGGCTGGCTGGAGGGCCGCTCGCCAGCCGACGGCGCCGAGCTCGTCGCGAGCGGGCTTCTGCGGGAGACCGAGCTCGCGCATGCCGATGGTCAGCCCATCAGCTATACACCGGCCGTGGGAGCTTCTTCGGCCTGGGGCAACCTCGCCAGCATGACCCCGATCCTCGAGCTCTCGATCGACCGGGTCACCCCCGACGAGCAAGAGGTCTACGAGGCCTTCCGCCAGGGGTATCTGTCGAACTGGCAGACGCTGATCGACCCCATCGCCGCGCGCCTGACCTTCGATCAAGCGCAGGGCCACATCGGCGTCGACGCCCGCATGCTGCCCCTGGTCAACAACAGCGAGTACGAGCGTCTGGCCGAGCTCGTCGGCCAGCGCGCCGTGAGCGCCCCCGGCCTCGACGGCGCCCTGCAATGGACCCTGGCCGTGGGCGACGACGCCTCGCTGCGCCGCGACTTGAACCGCGCCGCCCTTCAGATGACGGGCAACAGCGACCTGGGCCTCGACTGGCTGGGCGATTGGGTCATGCTCGGCGCCTACGACCGCAGCGGCATCTGGGACCTGGCCACCCTTCAGCGCCTCATCCAGAGCGCCGACAACCGCCACTTCGGCTCCACCCGCTCCCCAAACGAAGAACTCCTGGAGATCCTACCCACCCTCCCCCTCTACCTCGGCGCGCACGTCGCCAACCCCGCGGTGCTTGCCGCCACCCTCAGTGCGCTGCGCGCCTTTGTGGAATCCACCGCCCCGGGGCTCTTGCGCTGGGAGCAGGCCGAGCCCTACCGCGAAACCCCCATCACCACGATCCGCACCGCCGAGGCCGCGGGGCCGGTCGGTCTCAACGACCTGAAGCTGCATTACACCGTGGCCGGCGGCGTGTTCCTGATGAGCTTCAACATGCCGACGCTCGAAGCGCTGATCGACGCCGGACTGGACGGAAACTTCTCCCAGGCCTCGCCAGAAAACGCCGACGAACTCCTGATGCAGACGATGTTCACCTACGACCCGGCCCCCGGCACAAGCTGGCTTGAGCGCACGCTGCTCGGCCTCCTGGAGACCCGGGCCATGGAGAGCGACAGGATGGCCTCGCGCTCCTGGTACCTGCTCGGCCAGGGCCTCGGCGAGCTGCCCGAAGCCGACCCCGCGCGCCGCGACATCGCGCTGCGCTACCTGGGCTACGAGCCTCAGGACCTGCACGATGGCGACTACGCGCTCGACGACGCGGGCCGCGTCACGCACACCCTCTACGGCCCCGGCCACGCCTACGCCATTCCGCCGCTGCCGGTCCAGCCCTCCTCGCTGACCCGGGCGGTGCAAGCGTTGCACTCGCTAAAACTGCACCTGGGCTTTGAGGGCGAAGGCGACCACCACGGCCTGCACTCGGTGGTGAGCTGGGAGCGAGGCGAATGATGCCCCCCGAAACCTCACCGACGCCGCGCTCCGCCGCCCTCGTCAGCGTCCTCGCGCTTATGCTGATCGCGGCCGCGGGCCTCACCAGCTGCTTCAGCTGGCAGCACGACGCCGAAGATCTCGACCCCCTCCAGGGCAAAGAGCTCGTGGTCATTGTGCACGGCCTCGGCCGCACCGAAGCCTCCATGATCCCGCTGAGCCACGCGCTGGAAGAGGCCGGCTACGAGGTGTTGAGCTGGGGCTACTCGAGCTTCTGCTGCCGCCTGGAGACGATCGGCCAGCAGCTCGCCAGCGAGCTTGAGCGCATCGAGGGCCCGCGCCCCACAAAAATTCATTTTGTCGGCCACAGCTTTGGAAACCTCGTCATCCGCCAGCTCCTCACCCACACCCCTCCCCCCGAACCCGGCCGCGTCGTCATGCTCGCCCCGCCCAACCAGGGCTCCACCAAAGCCGACCGCTGGGCCCCCTATTTTAGCTGGATGCTCGCCCCCCTCGACGATCTCGTCACCGACCCGAGCGGCGCGGCCGCCTCGTTGCCGCCAATCCGCGAGCGCGCGGTCGGCATCATCGCCGGCAGATACGACGGCAAGGTCAGCATCGACGAGACCCGCATGAAAGGCACCGACGCCCACATCGTCGTGCCCTCCGCCCACACCTTCATCATGGCCGACGGGCAGGTGCACGCGCTGGTGTTGAGTTTTCTGGAGACGGGCGTCTTTGAGGGCGCGACACCCGAGTAGTTTTTGTTGGTGTCTGTCCGGGGGTCGGACATCGGCCTACGGGTACTCGGGCTCGTACGGGTACTCGTAGCTCGTGCTGGTCCTCGTGCTCGACCTGGTACTCGTACTCGTAGCTCGTGCTGGTCCTCGTACTCGTAGCTCGTACTGGTCCTCGTACTCGTAGCTCGTACTGGTCCTCGTACTCGTAGCTCGTACTGGTCCTCGTGCTGGTCCTCGTACTCGTCGCTCGTACTCGACCTGGTACTCGTAGCTGGTACTCGTAGCTCGATCTCGGGCTCGATCTCGGACTCGTGAACCCCCAACCGCCCATTACGAATCGACCAACCTCGCGAACCCCCGGCGCCCCTCAACCACCCAACCACACAACCACCCAACCACAAAACGCACACCCCCCAACCGTCTATTACGAATCGACCAACCTCGCGAACCCCCGGCGCCCCACAACCACCCAACCACACAACCACCAGACCAACCACAACCCGCGAACCCCAACCGCCCATTACGAATCGACCAACTCCGCGAACCCCCGGCGCCCCACAACCACCCAACCACACAACCACCCAACCAACCACAACCCGCGAACCCCAACCGCCCATTACGAATCGACCAACGTCGCGAACCCCCGGCGCCCCACAACCACCCAACCACACAACCACCCAACCACAGAGCGAACCCGCCAACGCCCACACGAATCGACCAACCTCGCGAACCCCCGGCCCCCCCCGCCCCTCCCAAAAACTTTCCCCTTGTTAGATCCTTTTCCAAAGCGCACCGTTTCAACCACTGGACACATTTATCTCCCCCCTCCCACCGCTTACCCGGGGACAGGCCATGACGATGGTGATCTCTCGAATTCTTGCGATTCTCAGCCTCAGCGCGCTGCTCCTTCCCCTGGCGAGTGGCCAGGCCTATGCCCAGTCGGAGGTCCCCGACGCGCTGCGGCCCTGGGTGAGTTGGGCGATGGCGGATGTGGCTAACCACGGCTGCTCCCATTTTGAAGGCACGCTGAGGTGCGACTGGCCGGGCCGGCTGGAGCTTTCGGCCGGAGCGCAGGGGGCGAGCTTTGAGATGGAGGTCTGGCTGGACCGCGAGGGGGAGGTCGCGCTGCCCGGGGGGCGAGGGGCCTGGCCGCAGGAGGTGACGCGGGCGGGGCAGGCGCTGGTCGTCACCGGGGAGTCGGCGCCGGCGGTGAGGCTTGGGGCGGGCGCCCACACCCTGCGCGGCCGCTTTGTGTGGAGCGAGCTTCCGGAGGTGCTGCCCGTGCCGGGGCACCTGGGGATCATTGAGCTCGCTATCAACGATCAGTCCGTCGACCACCCGCGTCACGACGCCGAGGGGCGCCTCTGGCTCAAAGAGGGCCGCAGCGGCACGGTGACCGAGGCCGACAGCCTGCGCGCCTCGGTCTACCGCCGCTTCGATGACGGGGTTCCGCTGCGCATTAAAACGCGTCTGGAGCTCAACGTCGCCGGGCGCGCCCGTGAGGTCGAGCTTGGCCAGGTGCTGCTGGAGGGCTCGCGGGCCATCGCGCTGAGCTCCCCGCTGCCGGTGAAAGTCGAGTCCGGCGGCCAGCTCAGCGTCTACGTGCGGCCCGGCACCCACTTTATCGACATCGACGCCGTGATCGCGCAAAAGGGCGCTGGCAAAGGCGATGGCAGCCCGGGCACCGAGACCCTCAGCGTGCCTGACCGCGCCGAGGGCATTTTCGATGCGCAGGAGGTCTGGGCGTGGTTTCCCGATGAGCTCGTGCGCTCGGTGGAGCTCGAGGGCTTAAACGGCGTCGATCCCGACCGCACGACGCTTCCCGAAGAATGGCACGGCACCACCACCTTTCTGGCCGGCACCGGCGACGCCCTCACCCTTCGAGAGACGCGTCGCGGCCAACTCGACACCTCCCCCAACCTGCTGGAGCTCCATCGTCAGATCTGGCTCGATCTCGACGGCCAGGGCGCGACCACCCGCGACGCGCTCACCGGCACGATGTACCGGGGCTGGCGACTGAACTATGGCGAGGGCGCGGAGCTGGGGCGAGCGGCCCAGCGGGGTACTGACCTGCTGATCACGCGGGATGAGGGGGGGCAGGAGGGCGTGGAGGTCCGCGACGCCTCCCTCGACATCACCGCCGACATCCGCATCGAGGAGGGCATCTCCTCCTTCGATGTGGTCGGCTGGCAGCATGACCTGCAACGCCTCGGCGCCACCCTTCACACCCCGCCCGGATGGTCGGTGCTGGGTGGCCGCGGCGTCGACGCGATTGCCGGCTCCTGGCTGCACTCCTGGGATCTGCTGGCCTTTTTCTTTGTGCTCATCGTCGCGCTGAGTTTTGCCAAACTCTTCGGCTGGCCCTGGGGCGTGGCCGCGGCCGTCGCGCTGTGTCTGACCCACGGCATCGACGATGCCCCCCGCTGGATCTGGGTGCATCTGCTGGCCACCGGGGCGCTCTTGCGCGTGCTGACCTCGGGGCGCTTTCGCAAGATCGTGGTCCTCTACCGCGCCGTCGCCCTGATCACCCTGGCGATCATGCTCACCACCTTCACCCACCGTCAGATCCAGCAGGCCATCGCCCCCCAGGCCTACCAGCCGACCTACGCGACGAGCTGGCTGGAGACAGCCATGACCGGCGCGGCCGACTCCTCCTCGTATGCCGAGTACGAAGAAATGGCCGTCGCCGAGCAGGAGATGGCCCCGGAGCCCTACCTGCGCGGCGGCAAAGGCGCATCCATCATGAGCTCGGTGCCCGGCGACGCCAGCCAGTACCGCAAGGCCGAAAAGAGCGTTTTGCAGGTCGACCCCAACGCCGTGGTGCAGACCGGCCCCGGCGTTCCCTCCTGGGACTGGCAGAGCTGGCAGCTGATCTGGACCGGCCCGGTGCGCGCCGGCCACGAGGTCCGCATCTGGCTCATCTCCCCGGCCCAAAACGTGGTGCTGACCCTGCTGCGCCTTCTGCTTCTGATCGCCCTGGGGCTCCTGATCATCAGCCGTCGCGAGATGGTCTGGCAGGGCCCCGACGACGATGATCCCCGGGCGAAAAACCCCGACAATCGCCCCTCCGGCCCCACCCGAGGCGGCAAAAAAGCCGCGGCCGCCCTCGGCGCGCTCCTGGCCATGAGCGCGGCCCTGCTGCCCAACGCCCACGCCCAGGACTTCCCGCCCCAGGCGATGCTCGACGCCCTCAAAACCCGCCAGATCGCCGCCGCGAGCTGTCAGGGCCCCTGCGTCAGCGTGAGCCAGGCCACCATCGAGGTCGATGACCTCGACTTTGTGATGCGCGCAGACGTTCACGCCCGGAACGCCGCCGGCCTGCCGCTGCCCGGCCCCGACGATCCCCTGCGCATCACCGAGGTTCGCGTCAACGGGCAAATCTCCCACCAGCTGCGCCGCTCCTCCCAGGGCCTCATCAGCGTGCGACTGCCCGAAGGTGTGCACCGCCTGGAGGTGCGCGGCCGCCTGATGAACCGCGCCTCCCTCACCCTCCAGTTCGACCCGGCCACTCGCCCCCGACACACCACCTTTGAGAGCGAAGACTGGACGGCCGACGGCATCGATCCCCGCGGCGTCGTCGACGGCACCCTCCAGCTCACCCGCCAGGCCGACGCCACCGCCCCCGGCCAGGGCACCGAAGACCTGCTCGCCAGCCGCGACCTGGAGCCCTGGTTTGAAGTTCAACGCCACCTGGCCATGGGCGTCTCCTGGCAGATGCGCACCACCATCCTCCGCACCCAGACCGATCGCCCCCAGCCTCTGCGCTTCCCGCTCCTTCAAGGCGAAGCCGTCATCACCGAGGGCTTCCGCGTCGAAGAGGGCCACGTGCTGCTCGACTTCGCCCGCGGCGAAAGCAGCCTGAGCTTTGAGAGCGAGCTTCCCATTCAGCCCTCCTTCGAGCTCACCGCCGCCACCGAGAGCCCCTGGACCGAGATCTGGACCGCCGAATGCAGCGCGATCTGGCGCTGCGACTACGAGGGCATCGCCCCCATTGAGACGGTGCGCGACGGCCTCTACCAGCCCCGCTGGCTGCCCTGGCCCGGCGAAGCCCTCACCGTGGTGGCGATGCGCCCGGAAGGCTCTCCCGGCCAGGCCACCACCGTCGAGAACGTCACCTACCAGATCACCCCCGGCGAACGTCTCCTGCAGGCCAACCTCGAGCTGCGCATCCGCTCCTCGCGCGGCGACTGGCAGACCATCACGCTCCCGGAGGGCGCCGAGGTTCAAAAAATCCTGCGCGACGGCACCGAGACCGCCATCCGCCCCCGCGAAGGCCGGGTGCAGCTCCCCGTGCGCCCCGGCTCCCAGACCTACCGCATCGAATGGCAACAGCCCTGGGAGCGCACCCTCATCGAGCGCTTTCCCACGGTCGACATCGGCAGCGCCGCGGTCAACGTCACCCAGAGCATGCACCTGAACAACGAGCGCTGGCTCCTGTGGACCCTGGGCCCTGACTGGGGCCCCACCGTCCTCTTCTGGAGCCACCTCCTCATACTCATGATCCTGGCCGCGCTGCTGGGCCTGTGGAAATACTCGCCACTTCGCCGCCATGAGTGGCTGCTGCTCACCCTGGGCCTGGCCCCCCAGCCGGTGCCCGTGCTCATCCCGATCGTGGCCTTCTTCGTGCTCTTCCAGTGGCGCCGCCGTCACCCCTTAAGCCGCCCCTGGCAGTTCAACCTGGTGCAGCTCGCGCTCGTCGGCCTGACGCTGGTCGCCATCGTCTGCCTCTACGGCGCCATCCACGAAAACCTGCTCGTCGACGTCGACATGCAGGTCCGCGGCATGGACTCCCATACCTCCCACCTGCGCTGGTACACCGACCGCGTCGGCAACACCCTCCCCTCCGCCGGCATCCTCTCGCTGCCCATCTTCATCTGGCGCGGCCTGATGCTGCTGTGGGCGCTGTGGCTCTCCTGGAAGCTCCTCAAATGGGCGCCCTGGGCCTGGCAGGCGTTTAGCTTCGAGGGCATCTGGAAGGCCATGCCTAGCAAGTTCGCGCTGGCAACCCACGCCGCCGATGAGGTGCCTGAGGCGAAAACGTCGAAAAAGGCACCCGAGGACGCCGACGGGGAGGTTGAGGCGCCGACCCAACCCGAAGACGACGCCGACGGGGAGGCTGAGCCGCCGGAGAAGTCTGAGGAGCCCGAGGCATAAACGCTCATTCGGCGCATCCTCCTCCCCTGTTGCGAACCGACCGGGAGACGCACATCACCCACACATTATGCGGTCCATGTCCGACTCTCGGTCGGGTTTGTGCCCGAATCGTCACAGATCCGGATGAGCGCTACCCCGCCCCCTGAACCTGCCAGCATCGTGCCGCAAGCGGGCCGCCCCTCCCCAACCCGGGGTCGAACATCACCCTTTGTTTATGCGGCGAATGTGCGACTCCCGGTCGGACACGCTCCCCGTTGCGCACCCGCAAACCCTCATTACGAACCTCCCCACATCGCGAACCCCCGGCGCCCCACAACCACACAACCACACAACCACAACCCGCACCCCTCCCAACTCACGCATCAACTCCCAACATCGCGCCCCCCCCCAACTCAAACCCGCTCCCTACGCCTCTTCCTGAAATACATCCATCCCAACACCACACTCCCCGGGAAGCATGCCCCCAGCGCAAACACGATTAGAAGATACGCCACAAAGTTCTTCCAATAGATAGAAATCTCTTCTTCGCTCTCTCTGTAGACCGGCCACACATCATCACACGAAAGATCAACCTCCAGAGAGTCGCTCCAGATCTCAACTTCACTGCCCGGAAGGTGTGCTTTCATCTGTACGGTATGCGTACCTTCTGACAACCCGCCCCCCTGGTTGTCCTCTTCACACCCGGCGTAGATCAGCGCTCGACCTCGGCCCGACAGCCCCTCACCCACCGGGCCTCCAAAGCCCGCGAGCGAACGGGAGTACTCCCAGCGCTCCCCATCCACATAGGTCGTGAAAATCAACAGCTCCCACCAGGGCAACACCTCTTCGGAGGGGAGGAGTGCTACCAGGGCCTGGTCGGCCGCGATCTCCCATGAACAACTTCCCGATGTTGTATCGACCTCCAGCGGCGCATCCGGGCGCTGATCCACACGAAGTCTTCCCAATTTCTCGGGAAATGGGGCGGGCTCCGTCGCCTTGAAGACATGCTCCATCACAGGTTCTGGCGGGTCCTCACAGAAGTTGGCTCCGCGCACCCGATAGGTAGCGCCGGGCTCAAGGGCTTCCAGCGGCTTCCAAAAATAGATGTTATGGTAGGAGGGCGAGCCTTCGTCGGCCTCGACTTTTTCCAGCACAACCGGGATGTCGACTTCTTTTTCACCATCCAAACGCGTCAGACGAAAACGTTCTTGGAGTGTTTTAATAGAAGGCGCTCCTTGTTCCAACGTGGGAACCCAGTACCCGCCTTCAAAATTGGCCGGCGCCTGATAACGAGGCAAAAACTCTTCGTTAAAACACTCCATTGCCGGTGAGCACGCGTCGGCCTTTTGATATAAACCTACCGACACACCCACAATAGCCAACGCGACCCCAAGATAATATTTAACTCGTCGCTCTACCAAAAGTGCACCTCTGACCCAAAGAGTGACAACGAAGAAAGCGCCCCTTTACGCGTGTGCCCACACTAGCAAAGGGAGATTTTCGCGTCTTCTGACAACTGGCCACCCTTTGCGCCCCCCCCAACGCACGTTTCAACTCCCAACATCGCGAACCACCGGCGCCCCCCCGCGCTCTCACAACTCGCGATGCGCCGGATAAGGCTCCAGGTGCTCGACCATCGCGCCGTCACCGAGCTCGCCGTTGTAGTTGCTGCCTTTGCAATGGGCCTGCCCCTCCATATCGAGCACACAGAGATGTTCAAACCCCATCGACACCGCGCTCACCTCAAAGCCCGTGTCCAGGGACCGCAACGCACCAACAATTTGCGAACCTCCCGCCACGATAAGCCCGTCCACATTCCAGCCGGCACAGCTCACCTCCCCATCACGCAACGCGCATAGGGTCTGATCGTAGAGCGCGATCTCATCCCAGGGACCGCCAAGCTCGATCGGCTCGGTGACCGTGGTGCTTCCTCTCGGCCCTCCGAAAAGCTCGCGGGTTCCCCAGCAATGCACCTCTCCCTCGTCGGTGCGCGCGCAGGTGTTGTACTGACCGGCCTCCACCTCCACATAGACCTCCTCCGAGGCGATCGTCTCAGGTGCTTTCCAATTCTGACTCGCCGCACGTCCGAGCTGGCCGTAGGCGTTGCTGCCCCAGCAACGGATCTCCCCGGCCTCCGTAAGCCCGCAGCTGTGGTGAGGCCCGACAGCGACCGACACATAGTCGGTGCGCGCCTCAACGCGCCGGGGCTCTGCGGCACTCATCCGGGGATCCATGCCGACCTCCCCATTATAGTTGGTCCCCCAGCAATACATCTCGCCACTGGCGGCGACGCCACACGCATGAAACTGGTTGAGCGCCAGCGTTTGAAAGTTCAACTCTCTCAGATCCGCCCAGGCCAACGCATGGCTCGCCTGGTTTGATGAATCTGATCCCAACCCCTGATGTTGATTGCTGCCCTGACACCTGGTCACGCTCTGCTCCCCCTCGAACGTGATGTTGCACGCGGTCCATCGGCCTAACACCAGCAGATCGTAAGTGGTGGCTCCGGTGGCGATGGAGGTGGGAAGGGCCAGGTCGCCGGCTTGCAAACGGTCCAGCTGCCCCTCGGCGTTGCGTCCCCAGCAATGCCAGCGGTCCTCGCCACGGAGTTGCCCACAGTTACTGCCATAGCCGGAGACCAACCTTGAGAAGCGCGCTTCCCCCTCAACCGGTCGAAAGGAGTTCCCACGAACCTGACGTCCATCCCCCACCTGCGCAAAAGCGTTCTGCCCCCAACACCACAGCTCGCCATCGCTATCAAGACCGCAGGTGGTTAACCCTCCCAGCTCCACCTGCATCCAGCGCAAATCACCGGCAACCTTGTCGGGCTCGGCGTCCCAGCTCTTTGTTCCGTGTCCGAGCTGACCACGGCGATTATCACCCCAGCAGTAGAGCTCGTCGCCAGTGGTGATGCCACACGCCGACTGAGTATGGAGGTGCACGGTGCGCAACGCCGGAACCGACGTGCTCCGGGTAGGAGGTTGCACCCCGTTGCCGGCGCGCTCCCCGGTCACTCCGGATGGGTTATACCCCCAGCAATACAACTCCCCATTCTCCAGGACCGCACACGCCGCGGTCACCCCCACGCCCACGCTGGTAGCGCGCCCCGGCAACACCAACCTGGAGGGCCGCGCGATCACCTCCTGGTTGCTCTCCGGGTTCACCAGGCCGAAGGTGTTAAGCCCCCAGCAATAGACTTTGCCATCGGTGGTCACAGCACAGGTGTTGTTGATGCCAACCGCCACTTCGGCAATGGGATCATCGATCCCGACCTGGACCGGAAGCGCGGTCGACACTCCTAACCCTTCTCCCACCGCACCGCGCGCGCTGTACCCCCAGCAGTACAACGCGCCGGCACGACTCAACGCACAAGTGTGGTAGGGCCCGGCGTCCACCCGGATGATGTCGTCAAGCTCGCGTACAGGAGTGGGCTCGAAGACCACCTCAGCTCCTTCCACGCCCGTCACTCCGTCGTAGTTCAGCCCCCAGCAGTAGACCTCGCCAGGGCGAGTAACGGCACATGCATGACCGCCCCCGACGGCAATATCGATGACGTCCGGGAGTCCTTCTCGCCGGACCGGCTCCGGGATCGGACGAACTTGTTGGTTCGTAGGCTCAATGATCGCGCCGGTGTTATGACCCCAGCAATAGACCGCCCCCTGCCAGTCGAGCGCACAGGTGAGATCGACAGAGGCCGAGACCTTCCGCCAACGCTCAAACTGCACCTCCACCTCAACAAGCTGCTCCAGCGCCTCATAGCGCACCGTCACCTGCGCACTTCCCTCCGCCACGCCGCGCAGCTGCCCATCCTCCCCGATCGCCACGACCTCGCTATCGCTGGAGGTGAGCTCCACATCATCGAGCAAGGTCGCCGGGTTGAGCCGCGTGCCGCTCGCGTCGAAGAACGCAATGTCGAGCGCCCGCTCCTCACCCACCGCCAAGGTCTGCGTCGCCGGCTCCACCAGCATCTCCTCAACCCAGACGCTGTCCTCATCCTCAACAATGATCAGCGGCTGCTCGGGCGAAGCAGGCTCGCCACATCCCCACAGAAGACCGCCGGCCAGCACAGCGCCTGACACATAAATAAACTTCGATGCGCTCACGTTTTCCTCACCGTTATTCCGGGTCTGCGACGCCACTGCCGCTCCCATTACAAAAATCGCGTTCTTCGTCCCTCATCGCCCACGCAGCGTCCCGGCCCAACATCACCGGGGGCCCCGAAGTCAGACCCGCGACACGTGCCGCGCACACATGCCCGCATGCCGCGCTCCCAAAGAGCAGACGACGATGGCACCTCCATGCCCGAACTGCGTTGTCAAAGGTTCGATGCATCTGTGCTAGCGGCCTACCCCGTAGGTGTCAACAAAACGTATCGTCGAGGTGCGATCGAATCGCCCCCTCCACCCCGACCCGGGGTCAAACATCCCCCTTTATCTATGCGGACTTCCGCCCCTGACCGCCCCCTCTTGCGCACCCTGAAACTCTCATTACGAACCTCCCCACATCGCGAACCACCGGCGCCCCTCAACCACACAACCACACAACCACACAACCACAACCCGCGCTCCCCCCAACACACGCATCAACTCCCAACATCGCGAACCCCCTCTCCCCAACCAGGAGTCTCCCATGCTCTCTCTCACCACCAGCCGCACCCTCGCCATCGCCACCCTCGCTGCACTTGCCTTCATTGCTGCCTGCGGCGATGCAGATCTCGAACCCGAGACCGACAGCACCTCCGCCCCCCTGACCTGCGAGAACCTCATCGAGCGCTTCGACACCTACGCCGAAGCCAACAAATCCTGCGAGGTGGTCGACGATTGTGTGGTCGTCGCCGCGCCCGAGCCCTGTGATTGCACCTCCTCCCTTGGCGACTTTAGTGGTGAAGCCATCAACATCGACGCCGAGGCCGGCGCTCAGCCCTACATCGAACTCTTTAACTCGGGAGATTGCGGCGACATCGGCGCAGAATCGGGCTGCGACATCGGCCCCTACCGCAACCTCGACTGCGTGGAAGGCCGCTGCGTGGTCGATGAGGGTATCGAGAGCTGCCTGCTTCCTGAATAATTTTATTGAAACCGACCACCGAAACCGACCGAGAGTCGCGCAAGGTCCCGATTCTATGCGGATTTGCGCGCCTCCCCCCGTCGTCACCGACCCGACCGGGAGTCACACATCACCCTTTATCTATGCGGACTTCCGCCCCTGACCGCCCCCCTTGCGCACCCGAAAACCCTCATTACGAACCTCCCCACATCGCGAACTACCGGCGCCCCTCAACCACACAACCACACAACCACAACCCGCACCCCTCCCAACTCACGCGACAACTCCCAACATCGCGAACCCCCGGCGCCCCTCAGAAATTGACGTCACCCCCACTCCGCTCTATCTCTGGTGGACCAGATCCCCCCGTAGTCCCCAGAGCTGGAGCCATTGATGGTTCAACCCGCTACTCCTCAAGTAGAGAGCGCCCAGAGCGCCCAGATCAAAAACCAGTTTGGCACCTTCGGCGGCGTCTTCACGCCCTCGATTTTGACCATCCTGGGCGTGATCATGTTTATGCGCTCGGGCTTTGTCACCGGTCAGGCCGGCCTGGGCTCGGCGATGCTCATTCTGGTCATCGCCTCCTCCATCACATTCTTGACGGGCCTGTCCATCTCGGCCGTCTCCACCAACACCGAGATCAAGGGCGGCGGGGCCTACTTCCTCATTTCCCGCTCACTCGGCCCGGAATTTGGCGGGGCGATCGGCCTGGCCCTCTTCTTTGCCCAGGCCCTGGCGGTGCCCTTCTACATCCTGGGTTTTGTCGAGGCGCTGGCCATCACTTTCCCGGCCGCGCAGGAGCATTTTACAGCGATCGGCCTGGCGACCATCGCCGTGCTCTTTGTGATCAACTACGTCGGCGCCAGCTGGGCGATTAAGACCCAGTACGTCGTCTTAACGATCCTGATCTTGAGCATCGGGGCCTTCTTGATCGGCGGGGTGCTCGACTTCGACCCGGCCATCGCTCGCTCCAACTGGGAGTCCGCCTACACCGAGGGTAATAACTTCTGGGTGGTCTTTGCGATCTTCTTTCCGGCAGTCACCGGCATCGACGCCGGCGTCAACATGTCGGGCGATCTCAAGGAGCCGGAGCGCTCCATTCCCCGGGGGACCCTGGCCGCCATCGGCGTGGGCTTTCTGGTGTACCTCTTCAACATCATTGTCTCCGGCGGTTCCACAAGCCGCGCCAACCTCATCGGCGATCCCTTCGGCTCGCTGCTGGCCCAGGCCGGCCCGGCGGCCTTTCTGGTCACCGCCGGCGTGTTCGCCGCGACCATCTCCAGCGCCATCGGCTCGCTGCTGGGCGCCCCGCGCATCCTTCAGGCCCTGGCCCGCGATGACATCTTCCCCGGCCTGGGATTTTTCGCCAAAGGCACCGAGCAGGGCGATGAGCCCCGGCGAGGCCTCTGGCTCTCCCTTGGCATGGGCATTGTGGTGCTGGTGCTGGCAGGCGCCGGAGGCGGCGCGCTCAACGCGGTGGCCGTGGTGCTCACGATGTTCTTCCTCTTTGCCTACGGCATGACCAACGCCGCGGCCTTTATCGAACAGTTCAGCCGCAACCCCTCCTTCCGCCCGCGCTTTCGCTTCTTCCACTGGTCCACCGCCCTCATCGGCGGGGTGGGCTGTCTGATGGCGGCCTTCCTCATCAACGCGCTCGCCGCCCTGATCTCCCTGATCCTTGTCTCGGGCATCTTCCTCTACATCTCGCGTCGCGTGCTTCAAAACACCTTTGGCGACGCGCGCCGCGGCTTCTACTACGAGCGCGTGCGCGCCAACCTCGCCAAGCTCGCCACCTTTGAGAAACACCCCAAAAACTGGCGCCCCACCTCGCTGGTCCTCTCCGGAAACCCACACACCCGCCAGACCCTGACAACCTACGCCTTGTGGCTGGGCAGCGGTCGCGGCATCACCACCATGGTCAACGTCCTTGAGGGCGACCTCTACGAGCGGCTCGACGAGCGCGCCCAGGCCCGCGAGGAGCTCGAAGCCTACGTGCACGACAACGAGCTGCAGGCCTACGTCGACGTCGTGGTCAGCCCCTCCTTTAAGGAGGGGCTTGCAATGCTTCTGCAGGCCCAGTCCATCGGCCCCATCAAACCCAACATGATCGTCTCGGGCTGGCCCTCCAAGCCTCGCGACTACATCGACTTCGCCCACCAGCTTCACATGACCCACGAGCTGGGCATGAGCCAGGTGATTCTGGTCGACCGCGGCCTGCCCGCCGAGCCCAAACGCATCGACATCTGGTGGCGCGGCGAACAGAACGGCTCTTTGATGGTCGTCCTGGCCTACCTCTTAAGCCACAACTGGCTCTGGAACCGCGCTCGCATTCGCCTCATCACCATGCTCGACCCCGGGGAGACCCGCGACGACGCGGCCGCCCAACTCGCCGCCCTCCTCGACGCAGCTCGCCTGGAAGCCGACTACGAGATCCTCCCCCTGGGCGACTTCGCCACCCAGCTCCCCCGGGTCTCCGCGGACGCCGACCTGGTCATGCTCGGCTTTCGCCCCCCCGCCGACGAACACGCCGAGGCCTTCCACAACGCCTACACCGGCTTCCTCAAAGACCTCCCCACCACCATGCTCATCTGCTCCACAGGTGACGTCGACCTCATGTCCTGACCCCGACCGACAGTCGCACACCCACCCGACCGACAGTCGCACATCCCCCAGCTTTTATGCGGCGATGCGCCACTTCTACCCTGGCTCGCATCGCCGCATTCAGCCGAATTCCCCCCCAGATTTCACCGCTCTCATCCACACCCAGGCTCCCCGCACCAAATTCGCCCTGCCTTCGCCCCCCTCAACACGCATTTCCCCCCAAGAATCTCACCCCACCGCCCCCCCGAACCCCCAACCAGCCCCCACCCCACGCAGAGCTTGGCCTCAAGCGCCCATCACGCGCCCGAAGCCAGACTTCCCCCACGTTTTTACCCTTCCCGCAACGCCCCCGAAGTCGCGTCGCCACGCATCTCCTTCAGCTTCGTCACATCTTCTCAGCAGCACGGCGCCACATCTTCCCGGCAGCGCAGCCCTGCATCTTCACAGCCCCGCAGCCCCTCGCCACCTGGCTCAACCCGCCAGCGACACCCCCGCCGCCCCGCCACACGCAGGCCGCATATTCGGCGCGAGCCCCGCCTCAGTCGGGTCGCGCTCCTGGCACTTCACCGGCGCATTTTGCTTGAGCCAGAGCGTCCCGCTGGGAAACACCACCCGCTTTTTGCCCTGCACCCACCGCTCCCGCTGGCGCGTGTACGCTGCGTAAAACGCCCGCTCCCGCTCGATCGCAGCCCGCATCACCTCGGGATTCTTCGACGCAAAACGCGGGCGAATCCCCCCGGCCTCTGACTCGGTCGCGGGCCGAAACGTCGGCAGTTTTGCCAGAATATCGGCAATCCCCGCCACGCGCCGCTTCTCGCGCTCCCGCGCGGCGATCAGCTCGTCTTCCTTCTCTTTGATGCGCCGCTCAAAGTAGGCCACAAGCTCCTCGAGCGTCATATGGTCGTAGCCCGGCGGCCGCTTCGCCTTGAACTCAATAAACTCGGGCTGGCGCTTGCTGTAAAAGTCCTGCGGACGCGGCACTTTGACCGTCTGCTCCCAGTCGGCGGGCCGGATCATAAAGCCCGGCCACTCCTCCACCCGGTCCACAAGCTCAGAGAGCACCGGGTTGAGGAAGGTGTAGAGAAGTTTCTCCTCCATCGCCTCATGGTCCAGGAGCACCGTGTCGCAGTAGGGCCCCTCATCCCAGAAGTAGCCGCGCCGCCCCAGATCGGCGTTGCGCGCCCGGGCAAAGCCGGCCATCGCATCGCGCATAAACGCGCTGCGTTTGGCCTTCGGATCGGTCACCACGATATGCACATGGTTCGACATCACCACCACGCCATGCACCGAGACCCCGCTGCGCTCGGCGGAGCGCGCGACCTCGTAGTTTGCTATCGCGTTCATCGTATCGTCGGCGCGCAGCAGGAACTTCCGATCCAGGCAACGACGCGTCATCATAGCGACCTGTTCTTCAACATGACGGCGAGGACGAGTCATGGGGCTCTCCGGGCAAAGAGGTAAACGAGATGAATACGTCGTCTGCCTGTTATCGAGAGCCCGAGCGCGATGTTGCGGCCGGAACGCAAAAAAGGTGGGTGCGTGTAGGTCTTCGCAAGACCAGCCTTCAATCACTCCAAAATGCCGATCACCCGCATATCCCCTGGACCTTGCACGACCCCCGGTCGTTTTCCATCACCCAACCTCATACCGACCGGGAGTCGAACATCCCCCTTTATCTATGCGCCTCATCGGCCATTCCCGCCCACAAAATGCATCCGCGTATCAACCCGCTAAAAAAACGTCGCCCTGGCTCCACAAACCCGCAACGATCCCCTCGACTCTCACCTTGCCCCAGTCCGTGGACCTTGCACGACCCCCGGTCGTTTTCCATCACCCAACCTCATACCGACCGGGAGTCGAACATCCCCCTTTATCTATGCGCCTCATCGGCCATTCCCGCCCACAAAATGCATCCGCGTATCAACCCGCTAAAAAAACGTCGCCCTGGCTCCACAAACCCGCAACGATCCCCTCGACTCTCACCTTGCCCCAGTCCGTGGAGACCAACGCCACCGTCGTCCACGCCACTCGTATCCGCCGCGTAGCGCTCTCGGCGAATACATCCCCCCTCCCATCCCTCATCATCCGCCACCCAACCCCGCGCTCACCCGCATATTTACTGGACCTTGCACGACCCCCGGTCGGTTTCCATCACCCAACCTCATACCGTCCGGGAGTCGAACATCACCCAGTATCTATGCGCCCCATCAACGCTTTCCCGCTGACCTCCACGACCCGCACCACTTCCCACCACCCTCACTCCCCCCAACTCCGCGCTCACCCGCATATTTCCTGGACCTTGCACGACCCCCGGTCGGTTTCCATCACCCAACCTCATGCCGTCCGGGAGTCGAACATCACCCTTTATCTATGCGCCCCATCAACGCTTTCCCTCACCTCCACAACCCGCACCACTTCCCACCACCCTTATTCCCCCCCCAACTCCGCGCTCACCCGCATATTTACTGGACCTTGCACGACCCCCGGTCGGTTTCCATCACCCAACCTCACTCCGACCGGGAGTCAAACATCACCCCCTACCTATGCGCCTCACAGCCCCCTCAATCTCACATTCTCACTCCGTCCGGGAGTCAAACATCACCCCCTACCTATGCGCCCCACAGCCCCCACGCCCAACTTCCCCCCCCACGCCCCCCCTCCTTGCATTTCCCCCCACCACTCCGTAACTTCCCCGTGTCCCGCACCGACCCTCACACCCGCCCCGACAGTACCGCCGTGAACTCACTCCCGCTGCGCACATGGGCCATCGCGCTCTTATGGATCTTCTGCGTCGGTTGCGATTCCGAACTCACGCAAGAGTGCGACTCCCCCACCGATTGTGACACCGAGCAGACCTGCCTCGGCGGACGCTGCGAGCTCACCGACACGTCGCTTCCCGACGTCGGCGAAGACGCTCCCCCCTCAAGCGACTGCCGCGTCGACCCCTGCGCCGACGGCCTGCTCTGCAACGCCACCACCGGCGCCTGCGAGAACTGCACCCTCGATGAGCAATGCGACGAGTACGCGGTCTGCCACGCCACCGAGCGCGTCTGCACCTGCCGCGCAGGCTATGTGCGCTGCGACGGGCAATGCGTCTCTCAAGACTCCGTCGAAAGCTGCGGCAGCCAGTGCCAGCCCTGCCCCGAGGTCGCGCATGGCGAGCCTATCTGCGTGCAGCAGACCTGCTCCGCGAGCTGCGATGAGGGGTATTTCCTTTGCGAAGAGGGCTGCGACGGCCCCCCCGGCACCTGCGTCGAATGCCTGGACCACACCCACTGCACCGACCCGCTGGCCCCTGTCTGCAACCGGGGCAGCTGCGCCGGCTGCGCCTCCAACCAGGACTGCGCCGACGTGGACGGAAAAAACGTCTGCGACCTGGAGTCAGGCACCTGCGTCGAATGCCAGCTCGACCAGGCCGAGGCCTGCGGCACCTTCTCCTGCGACCCGCAGACCGGGGCGTGCACCGACACCTCGCTTGGGAGTCGCACCAGCTGCGAGAGCTGCCGCTCCGACGCCGAATGCGCCTCCGATCACGTCTGCGTCGCCATGAACTTCCAAGGTTCCCCGCGCAACTCGGCCTACTGCCTGCGCGTCGACCGCGCCCCCACGGGTGAGACCGACTGCCAGGAGCCCTTCACCGTCCTCGACATCAAAGAGAGCATCACCACCGCAGAGCTCGAGATCGTCTGTGGCGTCAACGAAGCGATGACCACCTGTGAGGCCGTTCTCGATTACGACAGCGGCTGCGCCGAAGATGACGACTGCGGCGCCCCCGGCCTCGACGATGGCCTCTGCGAACCCATCGAATTTGAAGGCGCACGCTGCACCTTCCCCTGCGACACATCCCTCGAATACCCCCAGTGCTACTCGCCATTTAGCTGCGCCACCGGCATCGACGCCCAGTACTGCGGGGCCTACTGAGATGTGTGTTCCTGCATCTGCCAGACTCGCCATCTTCGCCCGCATCGCGGCGTTACTCGCCACACTGATACTCACAGCCAGCGCCTGCTCCTCTCCCTCCACCGTCAGCTGCAGCGACGACCAGGAGTGTTTCGACAACGAAGAATGCCGCGCCGGCATCTGCGTGGCGGTCGAAGCCGATAGCGGTGAGCCTGACTGCGTCGAGAACATCGGCATCTGCGGCGAGGAGTTCTGCCACCCCGAGCTGCGCCGCTGCGTCGAATGCGTGCGTAACGACCACTGCCCCGACCAGCGCGTCTGCGACCCTACCACCAGCCAATGCGCCTGCCCGGCCGGCACCCACCTCTGCGGTGAGACCTGTGTCGACTCCAGCTCTCCTTCCCACTGTGGCTCCCGCTGCGAGCCCTGCCCCACCGAGCCGGGCGCCGAGGCCACCTGCTCCCAGGACAGCTGCGGGCTCGCGTGTGCCGAAGGCTTTTTCCCCTGCACCGGCCCCGACTGTCCGGCCCAATGCGTGGAATGCTCGCGCCACAGCGACTGCACAAGCCCCGAGCGCTCCCGCTGCTATCAGGGGCGTTGCCAGGGCTGCGCCACATCCCAGGACTGCGCCGACCGCCCCGCGACCCCGGTCTGCAACCCGCAAAACGGCACCTGCATCGAGTGCACCCCCTCCGAATCCGGCGCCTGCGACGGCGACTCCTGCGACCCGACCACCAACCGCTGCACCGGCACCGCCACCCGCAGCCTCGACACCTGCGATCGCTGCAAAGCCGACATCGAATGCCAGGACTACCAGCGCTGCATCCCCATGAACTTTGCCGGACAAGACCGCCCCGACGGCTACTGCATGAACATCGAGAGCCTGGGCGCCTGCCAGCAACCCTTCCCCATTCACCTGGAGCGCGTCAGCCTCTCCGGCCATCCCCTCACCCGCTACTGCGGCGTCCGGGAAGAGAAGATCACCTGCGAGGCCTACCAGGATTTTGGCAACCGCTGCGAAGAAGACGACGACTGCGGCACCACCGGCCTCGACGACGCCAACTGCACCTGGTTCTCCGGCGGCCCCGAGCCCCGCTACCGCTGCTCCTACCCCTGCACCAACAACGAGGACTGCCCCAACGGCGCCTTCTGCACCAGCCCCAACAACGGCTTCTGCCTCGACACCAACCGCTTCTAAAAAAACGCGTTACCACCACGACAAAGTGGCCCCCATAATCGGCGCATCACCGCATAAATACTGAACCTTGCACGACCCTGGGTCGGTATCAAACGCGAGCTTCTATTATGACAAAACACCGCATCTACACCACCAGCTTCGCCAGCGTGTACCCCCTCTACGTCAAAAAAGCCGAACGTAAAGGCCGCACCCGGGCCGAGGTCGACGAAATCATCTGCTGGCTGACCGGCTACTCCCCCGACGAGCTGGCCGCCCACATCGAAAAAGAGACCGATTTCGAGACCTTTTTCGCCGAGGCCAGCAACATCAACCCCGCACGCACCCTCATCAAAGGCGTCGTCTGCGGCGTCCGCGTCGAAGAGGTCGAAGAGCCCACGATGCGCGAGATCCGCTACCTCGACAAACTCATCGACGAGCTCGCGAAGGGTAAGGCCATGGAGAAGATCCTCCGCGCATAACGCCACTCCCCCCAAGACCACAAAAAACGCCGACCTCCCACAACGGGAGGCCGGCGTTTTTTTTCGCTTCACTGAACCGACCGGGGGTCGCGCATCGCCCTTTATCTATGCGGCGATGCGCAACTTAGCCGCGCTTCTCACCGGGCGAACCCCCCACCACCGAGCTTCCGCCTCACCCCCATCGCGGCCAGCAGCATCATCGCCCAGCCCCCCCCTCCTCCACCTGCACCCTGGTCGACAACCGCACAACCGCCCGCGCCTTCCTCTTCACCACCGTCGTTTTCTTCATCCCCCTCACCCGCATCGGGACCGACATCGTCCCCGCCTCCAACATCCTCCCCACCACCAACATCGCCCCCATCATCACCATCATCCCCGCACGACACCCACTCCGGCCGCTCGTCTCGCTCGACCTCCTCAAAGCTCGTCCCCTCCGGCGCCTCCACGCACGCCGGCTCCAACGTAAACGTCTCACCTGTCGCCAGACGCGTCACCTCCACATGCGCGCAATAAGGCGACGCCGCATCCGGCGGATAGACAATCGTCGCCCCGACCGTCCCGGCGCGGCTCATCCACCGCTCCACAACCGCCTCGCCATCCCCATCTTTGATCTCCACCAGATACTGCGCCGCATCCGCCGCCGGCGCATCGATCTGCAAGGTCGACGTCACCGTCGGATGCGGCGCAAACGTCACTCCCCAGCAGTCCGCGCAATCGCTGCCCCATTCACACGCCGCAGGCTCACACTCCCGGGCGCAACATTCGCTGCGCGTCGCCCGCTCCGAGGTCGAAAACTCCGTGTCCACAAACGCAAACGCATCCTGCGACGCCATTGTCGCCTCACCAGTCGTGAAGCTGGCCTCCGCCCGCTCCCAGGGCTGCCCCGTGGCGTAGTCGTTCTCAAGCTCAATCACCACCGAGTAGCTTTGCTGCGCCTCCCAGTGTTCATCGGGCGTCCACACAAGAATCGCCTGGCGCCACTCGTACTCCTCCACCACCCCGTAGCTCACCACCTCAGTGGTGCCCGCGACCACCTCCCCATCCTCGCGCGTAACCGTCACCCCCCAGTCATCCTCACCCCGATCCAGCGACGCCACAATCGCCCCGTCGAGCGGCATCCCCTCCAGCCTCTCCACCTCAAGCGTAACCCCGGCCTGAGGCTCCGAACACGCCTCCGCCTTCTCCATCCCCGCGCTCCACACACCACCGGCAACCACCGCCCCGACCACAACATATCGCAGCATACCCACGCTCCTGTGTGCCATCCGCTCACCCATCATTCAGCTCACTCCGATCATCAACGCATTCAAATATGCCAGGCGCCGAGTTCTAAGCAGAACACCTCCCACTCACTCCCGACCTCCGGGAGACACGCGCCACACCCCATAAACGAGCGCTACCGAAACACATCCCCTCGCCGCAAATCGTAGACGCTCCTCGCCACCTTCCGCCAGATCCCCGCTTCACCGCACATCGACCGCCCCCGAAAAAACCGGATCACCCGCATAAATCAACAACCTTGCACGACCCCCGGTCGGTTCATCTAACCGCGGTCAGTTCATCTGCCCGGCACGACGCACTCCCCCTAACCCGAGCGCAGCCAGAACGTGGATGGCAAGGACGCTGGGATGAAGCGGGAGCAGCGTTACTGCGAATCCCAGACGCCCCCTCAGCAGCGTCATTCTGGGGCGTTCGTCCCCCCGCACATGGGCTCAAAACGCTCCCGATACTCTGCCATCGGCTCCAGCCCCACCTCGGCCCGACGCGCATCCAACTCCTCCGGCGCCTCAACCTCAAAAGGCTCCCATCCCGACGGGCCGCACTGCCCCTGGGTGCCATAGCGCTGCGCCTCCCCCCGATGCATCGCCACCCGATCCTCCAGCATTGCCACATGATGCGCGGCCACATGCCCCTCCTCCACCAGCCCCTTCAGGCGCTCCAACACCGCCGCCTGAAACTCCGGGGCATAGTCAGCATGTTGCACAATCCGCCACGCATCCGCCGAAGCCTGCTCCCCGACCTCTTTCATCGAAGGCCAGGAGTGGTCCTGCAGATACGCCCGCAACTCCCCGCTCGTCTCCCGATCCCGGGCCGTCCCACGGCTTGCCAGCTCATGCTCCAGCGCCAGCATCTCTTCGGCCTCCCAGTCGCCACTGAGCACCGAGAAGGCCGCGCGCCAGAACCCATCGATCTCCCGCAGATACGCCAGCCGCGCGGCCACATCTTCGGCCCCCTCACCGTCGCCCAGCCGCGGCGGCACCTCACCCTCGGCGTGCGCCTTAAGCTCCGCCTCCAACTCCGCCAGCGTCGCCTGCACCCTCGCGCTGCGCCCTTTCTCCACCAGCGCCGCATACTCCGCATCGGTCACCTCCCCAAAGCCCGGCACCTCAAAGGTCTCCTCCACCGGCGCCTCTGCGGCCGTGGCGGCCGACGTCGCCGCCTCACTCCCCCCCTCGTCTCGTACCTCCGGCTGCGACTGCTCCACCGGCGCCTCGCTCTCAATCCCCCCGCTCCCGGCCGCACACCCACTCAGAAGCACCCACACACACCCGACCACCGCACCACGAGACATCGCCACTCCTTCGCTCGGACTCCCACATCACCACAAACCTTACCGATGCCCCCAATCTAAGAGCGCCCCGCCCTCCTGTTCAACATCACAAACCTTCACCGGCCCGCATAAACACAAGGCGATGTTTGACCCTGGGTCGTGCACGAGTACCAGATCGAGGACGAGTACCAGATCGAGGACGAGTACCAGATCGAGGACGAGTACCAGCCCGAGGTCGAGGACGAGTACCTGCCCGAGTCCGAGCTCGAGTACCAGCCCGAGCCCGAGAGCCAGCCCGAGAGAGCGTCCGAGCACGAACCCCGGCCCCCGCCCGCCGCGTCGCATTTGTCATCCCCACTCCCCATCAGCTATGGATGCCCCCGTCACCAACACCGCATCACCGTCACCACCGTGCTACGCACCGCACTCCATCCAGGGTGGTCTCCTATGGCCCGCATTCTATCGCTCCTCATAGCCACACTTCTCCTCCTCGCCGCCACCCCGGCCATCGCCCAGGACTGGTCGCAGACCTTTCACCCCGACTCCCTGCCCGAAGAGCTCCGTGAGATCCGCGTGGTGATCGCCCCCGGCGGCCCCGGTGCCACCGGCACCGGCGCCGCCCTGCGCAAGAGCCTCCTTGAGGCCGGCTCCCCCATGGCCATCATCAACCCCGTCATGAGCAGCGTCGAAGGGCTCGCCGACGACGAGGTCATCGCGCGCCTCAAACACCTGCCGGTCGACGCCATCGTCATCGTCCGAACCTTCGACGACGAACAAGGCGCGATCAGCGACGCACGTGAGGTTGATTTACAGGCTTCCGACTCCCTGGCTTCACTCTTCCGAGAGGCGGACGCTGAGCCCACCGACGCGGAGCCCTCCTCCGACAACGCTGGCCAGGAGGGGGAGCCGGAGATGGCCGACATCGTCACCGACGATCCCGCACTCATCGCAAAACTGGAGGAGGCGGAAGTCCAACAGCGCCGCGAAGAGACTCCCTCCGACGACGCGCAGACCTTGCCATCCGACTCCGTCGACCCCAACCAGGAAGACGTCGTCGGCGGCTTAGGCATGCGCGGGACGTTGTCGGTTTCGCTCGACGACGGCCCCACCGCCTCCATGGCCATGATCACCTTTTACAGCATTGAGGGCGCCGCCATCGCCGGCTTTATGGTTTACCCCGGCGTCCCCCTGACCTCCGAGCAACGCCAGAACATCGGCCGCGGCATCTCACAAGAAGCCGTCGACGCCACCCAGAGCGCCATCGAATCCGTCGTCGTCGGCAAAGGCGACTCCACCACGCAACCTCAGAGCGGGCGACTTCGCCTGCAAAACCAGGGGCGCACCTGGCAGCTTCACGACACCGAGACCGGTGAAACCAGCACCCACGCCGACATCTACCGAACCCTCGGTCGCGACGACCTCGCCAGCACCTACGAGGCCAACGCCCGCAGCAAGGTGAGCCGCACGACCCTGGGTCGCATCACCGGCTACGCCGGCCTGGGCGTCCTGGCGGCAGGCTCAGCCCTGGCCATCAGCACCTACTTTCGACAATTTCCCGCCGACGACCCCGCCGTGGCCATGTGCAACGACTTCGGCCAGCCTGCCATGCAGAACAACTGCCGCGCCCGGGAGTCTTTCGACGCCCTCTCCGGCCAGCGCATCACCGGCCTCTCGCTTGCCGGCGTCGGGCTCGCTGCGGCGATCACCGGCCTCGTCATCCGCGGCTCTGCAGCCCTCTACAACCCCCATCCCCTGAGCCTCACTGAGCTCAGAGACGTCGTGCACAAGACCAACACCGGCGCCACATCTCAGGGCGGTGGCGGCGTCAGCAGCGGCAGGTTAGGGGGGCAGACCGCGCCTCAGACCGATGACGCCGAAGGTATGCGTCTCGAGCTCTCCCCCTACTTCCAGGGCGGCCCCGACACCCGGGGCGGCCTGCAACTCCGAGGGCGCTGGTAATGATCCTCAACCCACACACACCGCCTTACCCCAGGCTTGCACCCGGGGCGCTTCGCCTCCTCCCCATCCTCATCGTCGGCCTCGCCACGACACTTCTCTGCCCTGCGCCCGCCGCCGCCCAGGAGGCCGCCCCGGACACCACCGAGGACGCCGCCCCCAACCCGATGCTGCGCCAGCTCCAACGCGAGCAACGCGCCATCTTCACCCGCGTCGCCCCCTCGGTCGTCTTCCTCACCCACGCCGAGGGCCTGGGCTCGGGCTTCTTCGTCTCCTCCGACGGCCTCATCCTCACCAACGCCCACGTCGTCGGCGAACACTCGCGCGTCGAAGTCGTCCTCCACGACGGCCGTCGCGTCACCGGCGAGGTGATTGAGCGCGCCGAAGACATCGACCTGGCCCTGGTTAAAGTCGACGTCAAAAACGTTCCCACCCTGCGCATGGCCGGCATGCACGACGTCGCCGTGGGCGACTGGGCCGCCGCCGTCGGACACGGCCGCGGCGCCATCTGGACCTTCACCACCGGCATGATCTCCAACATCTACCCCGCCGGCGACGAACGCCCCCTCTTCCAGACCCAGATTCCCCTCAACCCCGGCAGCTCCGGCGGCCCCGTCGTCAACATCGACGGCGACGCCATCGGTGTGGTCACCGCCGGCCTCACCGACGCCCAGAGCATCAACTTCGCCATCCCGCTGCAGCAGGCCATTGCGCATCTGCCCGCCCTCAGCGAGCGCTGCGACTGCCTGGTCGTCAACCTCCCCCCCAACACCCCCCTCTACGTCAACGACGTACTCGCCGGCACCGGCCCCCGCGTCGTCCTCATGGTCGAAGAAGGCTCCTACGCACTCGCCGCACTCATCAACGGCCGCCTCCAACGCCGCACCGTCCGCTGGCCCGCCTCACGCTCCGTCACCCTGGGAGATTGATGATGAACATCCCTACGTTACGCAACCTGGCCCTCCTCATCACCCTGCCGCTGCTCACCATCGCCTGCGGCCCGCCCCTCTTCACCGGCGCCGAAGTCCAGATGACCGTCGATGACGTCGCCCTCGAATACACCACCGACGACGAGATTCGCCACAACGACTACACAAGCTTCGCCGAAGACCGCTACACCCTCGACCTTAACGACGAAGGCCTCTCACTCGGCTGGCCCTCCATCGAACCGGGCATCTACACCGCCGACATGATCGCCCTGGAGTGGGAGGTCGAACACAACTACAACACCCTCTACTACTCCCTCGACCGCTGCGACAGTTGGGAGACCCACTCCGCAAGCTCCATCACCATCTCCGCCAACGACTACGGCCTGGTCGCCGGCTACTTCGAAGGCTACGTCTGCCGCTACTGCGGCTATGAGTGCGAAGACCGCATCTGGATCGAAGGCAGCTTCGCCGCGAGCATTGAAGAGAGCTGGTACTAAAGCTGGTGGTTGGGTGGTTGTGGGGCGCCACGCTTCGCGATGTCGGTCGATTCGTGCGGGCGTTGGGGGGCTCGCTTTGAGGTTGGTCTGGTGGTGGGGTGGTTGGGTGGTTGGGTGGTTGGGTGGTTGTGCAACGCCACGCTTCGCGATGTCGGTCGACTCGTGCGCGCGGACGGGGGTTTGCGCACACCCCGACATCCCCACCACCCACGACCGTAGGGGGCCCCTTGTGGGGCCCCGTCGGCCTGCCAATCTTATTAATGGATTGAAGAACTCCCCGCGCTCGGCCCCTCACCCTTCTTCGACGAACCGCCGCTCTTCGACGAACCGCCACTCTTCGACGAACCACCACCCTTCGACGACCCGCCCTTCGCCTTCGCTCCACCCTTCGCCGACCCGTACTCCGACCAGGCCTGCCCCTTCTTCGCGGCGCTCTTCTTGATCTCCTGGCTCTTATTCTTGCTCAGCGCCTTATTCTCCTTCTCCACCCGCTTGAGCTCCTTCGCCGAGCCATTCATCTCCCCGCTCTTCTGCCCCTTCGTCTCCCGCACCTGGCGCACCGGATCTTCGACATACTCCCACGACTCGACGATGTCCGTCTCTCGGACGGACGATGTCCCCCGGACGGTCTCCCCCGGCGAGTCTCCCGCGCGTCAACTACGCGTGGCATCCGCGAGCGCTCGACGGAGCAACTGATCCGCATATGAGATGACCTTCTCCGGAAGCTCAATGCTCAAAGGTCCAGCGACCTTGTCGAACAACTCCAGACTCCACGTCCAGGTCTCGGCGTAAGCGCTGCAGAGCGCCACCGGATCTGCTCCCGCCGTACACCTCACATACCGCTCGTAGACCGGTGCAGCGAGGTCTGCTTCCAGAGCGCGCGACGGTGTCGGCCAATGCTCGGTCCTCCCTTCGTCGAGGCGAACGAGCTTGAGCAGGTTTTCGTGCGCTTTGCCCAGTAAGGGCCAGGCGCGCGCATACTCGCCGCGGTTCAACAGGTTGGCACCGAAAAGAACCAGGCTGATGAGGTTCAACGCGAGCCCTTCGACCAGCGGAGCCCCTTCGCGAACCGGCGGCCCTCCCACCAGCACGCGGGCATGCTCAGACAAGGCGCCGGATCGATCCAGCATCACCGCCGCCTCAAGTGTGGGAAACCATCCGTAGCCCTTCCAGGTCGAAATCACAGGGATCTCCGACCCGCGCAAAAAATGAAACTCGCCGCGAATGCCGTTTTCAAAAAGGGCGGTGCGATGTCCGAAATCATCCAAAAAGTACGCCGCCACCGGGCTGACCGCGTTCAGCCAGGCGCCCTGATCGAACCCTTCCAGCGCCTCATCTTCAATGAACACGGCAAATTCAATGTCGGAGAACTCGTCACCCTCTCCCGTCGTAAAAGATCCGAACATGAGCGCGGCCACCACGCGGGGCTCATCCTCAAATGCCTGCCGAAATCGCTGAATCATCTCGTTTTGAAGCATGGTTCTCTCCTAATCATAGCGTCGCCGCGAAATGTTTGGGGGCTTTTCTCCCCCGCCCCGACACCCCTTATATACGCCACAACCTCACGTTTTAAAAAAACGCTATCACTCGCCAGAACTCGCCCCATGCCGCCCCGAACCAAAACCACGATCACCCGCATAAAATTTGGCCCATGTCCGTCCCTCGGTCGGTCATCTCCGGCACCCAGACGCTCGGCACTTACCGCACACTAAAAAAACCGAGCGCCCCGGGTAAGCACACCAAAAACGCCCACATCACTCCCCTTAAAACTTAAATTGGCATTCACGCCCCCGGCTGCTATCAGGTTTTTATCGCTTAAAAAAAAGGGCCTTACGAAGTCTCCCTTTTGAGAAACCATCACCTTTCCGTGCTCTTTGCATGGCACCATTCAGGACATCTTCATGGCTACGCCGCAACGCACCTTTTCGATAGTTCTGTTGACGACCCTGACACTCCTGGCCGCCGCCTGTGGCGGGGACTCCAACCCCACCCCGATCGTCATTTGCGAAGGCCCAGACTGTGAAGATGCCGGCGACCAGACCGATACCGAGGAGCCCGACGCCGGCGACGAGACCGATACCGGGGCCCCGGGGCTGCTTTGCACCGACACCTGCGGCTCGGCCGGCGATGGCGAATGCGACGACGGTGGCCCCAACTCCCTCTACGATGTCTGCGCCCTGGGCACCGACTGCAGCGACTGCGGCCCCCGCGACCCCGACGCGACCTGCACCCCGGATTGCACCGGGCGCAGCTGCGGCGACGACGGCTGCGGCGGAACCTGTGGCCCGGGCTGCGCCGCCGATGAGTCCTGTACGGTCGCCGGCCAGTGCATTGACGATACCTGCGTGGCCGAGTGCGGCTCGCGCACCTGCGGCGCGGACCCGGTCTGTGGACTGAGCTGCGGAACCTGCGAAGACGACGAATCCTGCAGCGCGGCGGGCAGCTGCGAATGCGCCCCCCAATGCGACGGACGCGTCTGCGGCGACGACGGCTGCGGCGGAACCTGCGGCTCGGGCTGCACCGGAAGCGAAAGCTGCAACGACGCCGGCCAATGCGAGCTGGACATGCGCAGCTGGAGCGGCGCCACCGCAAACCTGCGCCTGATCCTGGGCGACGCCCTGGGCGCCACCGCCGGCCGAAAGGTGTGCATTTACGGCACCGACGACGACCGCCCCTACCTGGTGCTCAACAAGCTCGGACTCTCCTCAGGCCAGGTCGTCACCGTGAACGCCGACTACGTCGACGCCCCGGCCGGCGTTAGCCTGCGCGTCTCCCACCACTTTACACTGGGCCTTGGCGACGACACCCCCGTGGATTGCGACGCGAGCCAAGCCACTCCCCTGGGCTCAGGTGCACTGGCCGCCAACGACTTCTACTCGGTCGTGGTGCGCACCTACGACGAGTTCCTCAACTACCCCTGCGCCGCCAATTCCTCAGTAGACTTCTGCGAGTTTTACACGCGCGCCAACACCTCACTCCCCGAGGTCCCCTGTGCCACCCAGCAGCCGGTGTTGATGAAGGATGGCAGTCGTCTCAACGGCAGCGGCTACAGCGGTGGCGTGCGCATCGCAAACTTCACGACCAACGCGTCGGCGATTTCCAGCAGCTTTAGCGACAGCTCAAGCTCCCCCCGCGGCAACCTCTCCGGCGGCTCAAACGTCGGCATAAACTACGAGGTTCCCGCCGAATCAAACCGCTTGCGCATCTGCCCCCAGTACCTCACCTGCGATCCCCGCATCGATGACGTGGATTACCTCCTCGCCAACCTCGCCTGCACCAACGATGGCGATAGCGACTGGATGCTGGCCGAGGCCACCAACTCCCGCTTTAGCGCCCCGGACAAAAACACCACCGTGTATGTCTTCGGCAACGCCGGCCTGCTCAACCAAGCACAAACGGGCATCCAGTCCAATGACGTGTTTTTGGTGGTTGCACACGACGTAAGTGACGGCCCGCTGCCCTGACAACGGCGGCAAAGAGAAGCATTCCAGGCTTCTCCCGCCGGGCGTTTTCGACGCCTTACCCGCAATTCTGCTCCACGAAAAGAGCCGGTCTCCCTTCCCTGGGAGACTCGCCATTCCCGCTCCGTAGCGGAAGACTGCATGTGGGTAAAAACAAAAAAGCCCCCGGCCGCACTCTGCGACCGGGGGCTTTTTCACCTCTGCACCTCACCCATCACCGAGGCTCGTGCTCACTTCATCCGACTGCTCGACGGGCTCGGACCGCCCCCCTTCTTCGACTTCGCGCTGCTCTTCTCCTGCGAATACTCCGACCAGGCCTGGCCCTTCTTGGGCATGCTCTTCTTGATCTCCTGGCTCTTCATCTTGCTCAACGCTTTGTTCTCCTTCTCGACCTTCTTCACATCCTTGGCCGACCCGTTCATCGTGCCCTTCTTCTGACCCTTGGTCTCCATCACCTGCTGCACCGGGTTCTCGATATACTCCCACTCCTCGCCGCTCTCCCACGGACCCTGGCCCTGGTTCCACGAGCCGCGCACCTCCGTGCCGTTGGACATGTTGTAGTACTTATGCGTGAAGCGCGGATCGCCCTTGAGCACACCCGGCGGAAAATTCTCCTCGATCTCGCTCAAGGCCGCGCGGAACATATTCATATGTGCCACCTCCCGGGTCATCAAAAACCCCAGCGTCTCCTTCACATCGCTGTCGTCGGTGAACTGCATCAAATACTCGTAGACGATCTTCGCCCGCGACTCCGCCGCGATATTCGAGCGCAGATCGACGGTGGGATCGCCGTTGGCGTTGACGTAGGTGCCCGACCAGGGATTGCCCTGGCTGTCGGTGAGCCTGGGCCCGCCGCCGCTCAGCACCAGGAACTGCGGATCCATGATCGCCTCATGAATGAACTGCTCCTTCTGAGCCTTTCCGCCCCCCATCACCGTCATCCACTCCACGGCGTTGGCCGCGTCCTTGAGCTCCCCGTTGATGCCGTCGAGCAGCATCGTGATCAACGCACCCACCATCTCCAGGTGGCTCAGCTCCTCGGTCGCGATGTCCATAAGCATGTCGTACTTCTCCGGGAAAGGACGACGGCAGCCAAACGCCTGCACGAAATACTGCATCGCCGCCTTCAACTCGCCATTGGCCCCCCCGAACTGCTCGAGCAGAATGCTCGCAAAACGCGGGTCGGGCCTCTCAACGCGCACATCGAACTGCAGGTCTTTGACATGGGTAAACATACGCTCTCCTGATCCGTGATGGTGATACATCAACGAGGGAAAACGTCCGTCCACACGACTTCGCCCCGAGCCTACGCTCACAGGGGTTTTAGGGAACGTCGCAACATCAACCACTCCCCCACAACGCGGTGGAGAGACGGCGAGCCAGCGGAAGGCTCCGGGTGTTGCAAAAATACAGCGTTTGATTTGGACCCCGGCAACGTGCGCGCCGCCTTCTCAACTTCAAGATCTTTTCGAGCAGCAGAACGCTTCGATCGCCGATCCCCCGCATAAACAAAGGTCGATGTCCGACCCCCGGTCGGTACGTTGTCGGTGGTTGGGTAGTTGGGGGGCTCGCTTTGAGGTCAGTCTGGTGGTGGGGGGGTCGGGTGGTGGCGCAACGCCACGCTACACGACGCTGGTCGATTCGTGAGCGCGATGGGGGGTTCGCACGCAAAATAAAAAACCCGAGCGCATCCAGGGCGGCGCCTGACAAGGAGATTGGGATGAAGCTGTAGCAGCGCTACCGCGAATCCCTATCGACGCCGTCAGCGTCGTCCTGGATGCGCTCGGCACGTGGAGTGCTAACCTTCCGGTGAGCACAGGAAGCGGTGCACTACTCTGCCAGCCGGAGCATCAACGCCAATGGACGACACGAGCGGACAAAGAGAAATCCCGAGTCAAGGCTCTCGCACTTGCTCAACCACCACGCCAATCTAGCGCTGCCCCTCAACAAAATGAGACCTCCACGACCACGCTGGCACTGAAGGTGCAATTAGGTCCGGTCCCGGATGCGGGAGACACCTGATCTGGGACGCATCCCTGACGGTAACGTGCTCATGAGGAGCCAGCACCGTGCGTCCCACACGCTGGATGGAGAATGTAATGATGAGTCCTCTTTCGAAACGTTTAAGCCTGATGATGCTGGTCGGTGCGCTGGCCGGTGGCCCGGTGGCCTGCTCGGACACTGCCGATGAACACCCCAACACCGAGGTCCCCGACGCTGGCCAGCCCGACGCCGAGCTTGATGCCGATCCTGATCCCGACGGCGGTGATCCGGTCGAGACCCGCGCGCTCCCCCTCTCTCTGAAGGTGCAAGACCAGGCGGGAATGCCCATCGCCGGCGCCAGCGTGATCTACCAGGGCCAGGCCCACCTCACCGATCTCGGCGGCCAGGTGCTCATTGAGCCGGCCGCCGGCGCCGAGACCATGATCGTGCAGATCGAGGCCGAAGGCTACGCCCCCTCCAGCGCGGAGCGACCGGTGGTGGAGGCGGCCGAGGGTCAGCAGATGAGCGCGCTGGTACGCCTGCTGGCCCTGGGAGAGGCGCAGAGCTTTGATGCCGAAGCTCCCGCCACCCTGGAGGTCCGCGGTGTCCGCATCAACCTCCCGGCCAACGCCCTGGTCGACGGTGAGGGCAACCCCGTGGTGGGCCAGGCCGAGATGACCTTCGCCGGCATTGAGCCCTCCAGCGATGACCTGCGCTTTATGCCCGGACCCCTCATCGGGGTGCCCTCCGAGGGCGATCCGGTGGATCTGTTGAGCGTCTATATGGCCGACATCAGCTTCTGGCAGAATGGCGAAAAACTGCAACTGGCCGAGGGCATCGAGGCCCAGCTGGACTTCCCCATCTCCCAGGCCTTCTCCGACTATGCGGTCGGCGACACGATCCCCTTCTGGAGCTTTGATCTGCAGCAGGCCCGCTGGGTCTATGAGAGTGAGTGCGAGGTCATCGCCGGCGATGGCCTGGTGGCCTCGTGTCGCGCCTCCCACTTCAGCTGGTGGAACGTCGACAAGCCCCTTGGGACGCGCAACTGCGTGGAAGTCACCGTCATCGACGCCGAGACTGGCGAGCCCATCCCCGGCGCGACCGTTGAGGGCGAGGCCCAGAGCTACCTGGGCCGCGTCGCCCCCTTTGGCGCCACCGACGATATGGGCATCACCTGTGTGGACTTTATGCGCGAGGGCACCATCGAGCTCAGCGCGCTGCACTCCTTCTACTACCAGAATGCAGACGGCCCGCTGACGGTCGTCGGCAACGAGACGGCGGCGAGCTGCCAGTCGGAGGAGGGCGGGGAATGCCTCAAGGTCACCATCGAGATGAGCAACGCCCGCGGCTGCCTCAGCGGCATCCTGCTCAATGAGGACGCCGAACCGGTGGCCGGCGCCCCCGTCTACGGCCTCTATGAGATGATGACCGGCCCCGCCTCCGCCCTCACCGAGTCCGGCGACGACGGCACCTACTGCCTGGCCCTGCCGCCGGTCGACGAGGTGGAACTTGTCTCGGTGCATGACGACGCCGCCGCTCAGGCCATCATCAGCCTGGACTCCGACGCCTTTACCGAGGCTGCCTGCGGCTCCGATGGCTGCGAAGACGCCGGCGAGCTTGTGCTGGAGAGCGGCTCGACGACCTGCGTCGAGGGCATCCTCAACTCCTACACGACGCAAGACGATGAGTATGTCGGCGTGCCCCGAGCCGACCAGCCCGTCTACATCTACCTGGGCGATGTCGAGCTCACCTGCGGCCCTGATGTAAACCCCGAAGATCGGGGCCAGATCCTGGCTCAGGGCATCACCGACGCCGATGGAGGCTTCGCCCTGGACCTGCCTCTGATGACCGACGTACAGGTCACCGTGGTCATCGGTGAGTGCCATGAGCAGTTCGGTCGAGAATGCCTGGCCTTTAGTAACCAACCCACCGGGTCTGTCATCTTTGACATCGAAGGGATCGAGGCCAGCGTCGAAGACGGGGGCTGCCAGGAGCTTGGTGAGTTCAGTACCCCGCCGATGTGCTACCAGGACTAAGCACAGACATCGCGGGTCTGGCGCTGCCTCGGAACGAGAGAACGAGAGAACGAGAGGTCGCCAGACGCCGCACCATGCTCCGCCAAAAGAGGCGCCCCTTACACTCGGGGGCGCCTCTTTTTATATCGGGCCCCCCGGGAAGTCGCCGCCTCTGCAGACGTCCGCACCTCACCCCCTGCACGTTTTATGCTTCGAGACGTCCTCACGCATCCAACCTCCTCTTCGGGAGAGGTCGAATTGACGATTGATTCTATGCTTCTCATTATGCGAAGAAATGTAACGCTCGAACACCACCCGTGCCAACGTCTCCCCAACCCATCCGCACCAGGAAATATCCCATGCGCGTGTCCCCGTCCGCCTCTCTCAAATCCTCCTGCGTCGCCCTCATCCTGGCGGCCCTCGCCGCCTTCAGCGCCTGCGGCGACGCCACAGTCACCTCCAACCAGGGCACCCGCGACGACGGCGCCGCCTGCGAGCGCGACGCCCAATGCGCAAGCGACTTCTGCCACCCCACCGACGGCCTCTGCGCCCTGCCCTCCTGCGGCGACGGCGTCGTGCACGAAGGTGAAGACTGCGACGACGCCGACGAATCCGAAACCTGCAACGACGATTGCTCCGCTGCCCAGTGTGGCGACGGCATCCTCAACGCAAGCGCCGGCGAAGCCTGCGACGACGCCGGCGAATCCGCAGCCTGCAACGACGACTGCTCCGCCGCCCAGTGTGGCGACGGCATCGTCAACGCAAGCGCCGGAGAAACCTGCGACGACGCCGGCGAATCCGAAGCCTGCAACGACGACTGCTCCGCAGCTCAATGCGGCGACGGCGTCCTCAACGCAAGCGCCGGTGAAACCTGCGACGACGCCGGCGAATCTGCGGCCTGCAACGACGACTGCTCCGCCGCCGAGTGCGGCGACGGCGTCCTCAACACCGCCGCCGGCGAAGCCTGCGACGACGGCAACGATATCGACGACGACACCTGCACCAACGCCTGCGCCCTTCCCACCTGCGGCGACAGCATCGTCCAGTCCGGCGAAGGCTGCGACGACGGCAACGACATCGACGACGACGCCTGCACCAACGCCTGCGCCCTGCCCACCTGCGGCGACGCCATCGTGCAAGACGACGAAGCCTGCGACGACGGCAACGACGACAACACCGACGCCTGCCTCGACACCTGCGTCGAAGCCACCTGCGGCGACGGCGCCGTGCACGAAGGCGTCGAGCAATGCGACGACGCCGGCCCCTCCGAAGCCTGCAACTCCAACTGCACCGCCTCCCAATGCGGCGATGGCATCCTCAACCCCGCCGCCGGCGAAACCTGCGACGACGGCAACCTCCACGACACCGACGCCTGCACAAACGCCTGCCAGCCCGCCTTCTGCGGCGACGACATCGTGCACGAGGACTTCGAAGAGTGCGACGACGGCAACCTCCACGACACCGACGCCTGCTCCAACGCCTGCGTGCTGGCCACCTGCGACGACGGCATCCTCAACCAGGACGAGTCCGACCTCGACTGCGGCGGCCCCTGCGCTCCCTGCGCCGTCGGCCAGCAATGCAACGTCGACGCCGACTGCGCAGCCGGCATCCCCTGCAGCGACACCGGCCACTGCGGCCTGCCCTCCAGCTGCCTCGACCTCCTCTCCTGGGACTCCACCCTCACCAGCGGCGAATACCTCATCGACACCGGTGGCGATCTCCCCCTCGAGGTCTACTGCGACATGACCACCGACGGCGGCGGCTACACCTTCCTCAAACTCAACCCCGGCACCGTGCTCTACGCCGCCGATGCCGAAGCCCTCTGCGCCGCACACGGCATGCAGCTGCACATTCCCCGCTCCCCCGCCCACCTCGCCAGCACCATCGCCCTGGCCCGCAACCCCAACGTCGGACCCGACGCCCACGACGACTACGCTCGCCTCTTCGGCATCTACCCCGACTTCAACGGCGCCACCTGCACCGCACAGCCCCTCAACTCCTCCAACGCCAGCTGCGGCTGGAGCGCCAGCGACGACGGCCCCTTCTACATCTCCGACCGCTCCGACATCACCGAACCCAACGGCGACAACACCACCACCGCCTCCATGTTCTACTCCTGGGACGCCAACGGTGACATCGACCACTACAATGACATCGTCGCTCCCGGTTACAGCACCACGCGATTCATGTGTCAGGTGGGCGATAAGCTGCCCTGAGCGCCCGGGTTCGCGATGGCGGGCGATTCGTGCGGGCGCCGGGGGGGTCGCTTTGTGGTCAGGTGGTTGGGTGGTTGGGTGGTTGTGGAGCGCCGGGGTTTGCGGCAGTGGTCGATTCGTGTGGGCGGTGGGGGGGTCGCTTTGTGGTCAGGTGGTTGGGTGGTTGGGTGGTTGTGAGGCGCCACGCTTCACTACGCTGGTCGATTCGTGTGTGCGGCTGGCGTCCTTCGCAAAATAAAAAACCCGAGCGCATCCAGGGCCTTCGATAGCAAGGAGCCAGGACGAAGCTGTGGCAGCGCCACCGCGAGGACGCAGCGACGCAGCTAGCGGAGCGCTGGGGCGCTCGGCACCGAGCGCATCCAGCGCGGCGATGACAAGGAGCCAGGAGGAGCAAGTAGCTTTAGCTACGGCGACGACGCAGCGACACAGTCAGCGTCGTCCAGGGCCGCTCGGCACCGTCCAGACGCAGGTACCAACCGAAAGAGGCGCCCCGTGCAACGCTCGGAGGCGCCTCTTTCGGTTGGTGTTAACGCTGCGGCAACAGACATCCTACACGCACTCGACACCTCCCTCTGTTGTGGGATACACCCGTAACGTTCTGAAAACACGTTCGCCCACACGCATTCACGATTGAGGTCTCTGATGGTCGTACGCCCTCCCACCCTGAAGCGCGCGCTCTTCGCCACACTCATCCTGACCGCTCTCACCGCCCTGAGCGCCTGCGGCGATAACGCCGACACCACGCCCACCGAAACCCTTCGCGACGATGGCGCTTCCTGCGAGCTGGACGATCAATGCGAAAGCGACTTCTGCCTCCCGGAAGACGGCATCTGCGCTCAGCCCTCCTGCGGCGACGGCGTGATTCACGAGGGTGAGGACTGCGACGACGCAGGCGAATCGGAAACCTGCAACGCGGACTGCTCCGCGGCCTCCTGCGGCGATGGCACCCTCAACGCCTCTGCTGGAGAAGACTGCGACGACGCCGGCGAATCGGAAACCTGCAACACGGACTGCTCTGCGGCCTCCTGCGGCGATGGCATCCTCAACGCCTCTGCTGGAGAAGCCTGCGACGACGGCAACGACGACAACACCGACGCCTGCACAAACGCCTGCGCCCTCCCCGCCTGCGGCGACGGCTTTGTGCAGCCTGGCGAGGGCTGCGACGACGGCAACGACATCGATGACGACGCCTGCACCAACGCCTGCGCTCTGCCCACCTGCGGCGACGGCGTATTGCACGAAGGTGAGGAGTGCGACGACGGCAACGACGTAGACACCGACGCTTGCCTCTCCACCTGCGTGGTCGCCACCTGCGGCGACGGCATCATTGAGGAGGGCGTCGAGGCCTGCGACGACGGCAACGACATCGACGATGACGCCTGCACAAACGCCTGCGCCCTTCCCACCTGCGACGACGGCATCCTCAACCAGGACGAGAGCGACACCGACTGCGGCGGCCCCAACTGCACAGCCTGTGAAGACGGCGCTTCCTGCACCTCCGGCGATGACTGCACCTCCGGCCACTGCGCCTACGGACGAAGCTGCGCCCCCAACCCCGTCTCCTGCCTCGATCTTCTGCTCGGCGGCACCACCACCAGCGGCGTCTACAGCATCGACCCCAACGAAGACGGCACCCTCGAAGACGTCTACTGCGACATGGA
This sequence comes from Lujinxingia vulgaris, assembly GCF_007997015.1. Classification (NCBI taxonomy): domain Bacteria; class Deltaproteobacteria; order Bradymonadales; family Lujinxingiaceae; genus Lujinxingia; species Lujinxingia vulgaris. The sequence goes on along the minus strand of NZ_VOSM01000010.1, from coordinate 27,118 downwards.
CACCGACGGCGGCGGCTGGACGCTCGTCGCCTCCACCTTCCAGACCCTACTTCGAGATGAGGCATCCGCCTACTACGCCGACCTGAGCACCCTCGACCCGGCCAGCGGCCAGACCGGCATCTGGAGCGGTCTGCGCGCTCTCGTCGATACCACCGGCGATATGCGCTTTACCTGCAAAGTCGACGCGGCCGCCTCTCAGGGCCCCACCTTCGACGTCGACCTCTCCTTCTACGACGTCTCCTGGTACCAGACCCTCACCACCGGCTCTCACGCCGACTCCTGCTTTGAAGAGAATCAAGGTGCAGGCTACACCGGCCCCTGGAATCGCCGTAACAACCTCACTGGCGACTTCAAGTCCAACCTCGACGAGTACGCATCAGGTTTTATGGAGGGAGAAGACCGCTGTGACGCTGACACAGACTTCACCGTCGACTTTAACGATCGCGGCATGGACTCCAACCAGACCGACGGCACCGACTGGGGCAGCGACGACGGACGCGCCAAATGCGGCTCCACGGAAAACATGGAGAACGGCGCCTGGCATATCTGGAGCCGGGAGACCACCTGCTTCGACGGCCGGCAAAGCGGCGATGAGAGCGACACCGACTGCGGCGGCTCCTGCGCGACCTCCTGCCAGAGCGGGGCGAGCTGCCGCGTGGATGACGACTGTGCCTCCTCCGACTGCTATCTCGGCGTCTGCCAGCCTGACCTCTGCAGCAACGGGGTGCAAGACGCTGACGAGAGCGATCTCGACTGCGGCGGCTCCTGTGCCCCCTGCTCCACTGGCGAGCAATGCGCAAGCGACGCCGACTGCGGCGGCTACACCTGCGACGCCGACAACACCTGCGACATCCCCACAAGCTGCCTCGACGCCCTCACCGACACCCCCGGCCTGCCCGACGGCACCTACCTCATCGACCCCGATGGCGAGGGCCCGCTCAAAAGCCTTGAGGCCTACTGCGATATGACCAGTGATGGCGGCGGCTACACCTTCCTCAAAATCAAGACCGACACCAACGTCTACGCCTCCGACGCCGAGGCCCTCTGCGCCGAGCACGGCCTGCAGCTGCACATCCCCCGCTCCCAGGCCCACCTGACCGCCACCCTCACCCTGGCCCGCGCCGCAAACATCGGCCCCGACGCCAACATCCACTACGCCCGCATCTTCGGCATCTACCCCGACGTCGACGGCGCCACCTGCATCCGCACGCCCTTCAACTCCTCCAGCGCCGACTGCAACTGGAGCGCCAGCGACGGCGGCCCCTTCTTTATCGGCACGCGCGCGAACATCGCCGAGCCCAACGGCGACAACACCACCGCTGGCTCTATGACCTACGCCTGGTTCCCCGACGGCACGGTCGAAGGCTACAACGACCTCCCCGGCCCGGGTGCCTCCTCCGACCGCTTCATGTGTCAGGTCGGCGATAAGCTGCCCTGAGCGCCCGGGTTCGCGACGTTGGGCGGCTCGTGCGGGCGGTGGGGGGGGTCGCTTTGGGGTTAGGTGGTCAGGTGGTTGGGTGGTTGTGGGGCGCCACGCTTCGCGATGTCGGTCGATTCGTGAGCACCACCCAGCCGCGCGGTTCACGCCCGAGATCGAGATCGAGCCCGAGATCGAGATCGAGCCCTACCCACAAAAAACCCCCGGCCGCCACGCGCGACCGGGGGTTTTTCATTCATTCACACCGCAAACCTCAGACGACGACGTCAGCCTCGTCCCGGGGCTCTCCGCTCTCCTCCAGCTCGCCAAGGTCGGCCTCCTCCACCAACCCCGCACGCCTCCTGGCCGTCGGCCGCACCCGCTCGGCGAGCTCAGGCATCTCGGCGAGCCGGAAGAACCCTTCGATGATCGAGGCGACGGGGCTGTAGTGGGTGCTCCACTGGGCCTCGGCCTTGTCGCGCTCCCGCAACGCCCCCTGCGTCTCCCGCTCCTCCACGCCGTAGGCGTTCACCGCCTGCTCCAGCGCCGCGGCCCGCGCCTCGATCGCCGCGGCCAGGTTGGCCGGGTCGGGGCGGCCCAGGTCGAGGTCGGAGGGCATGTCGACCTCGTAGTCATCAAAGCCCCGGCCGAGCTTTTCCCGAACATTGCGCGCGTAGCTCAGCAGCAGCTCCGCCGTCTCCGGCGTCGTTCCCACGAAACCCACATCCTGCGCCGCATACTCGCCCCAGTAGTTCACGATGGCGCCGCGGGCCTTGATCAGCACCTGCCGCAGCGCCACAAAGCCCGCGTCACGCGCCTCCCGCAGCCGACGGTCCTCGCTGCGCTCGGTCGCCAGAAAACGCTCCGCCCCCTCAAAGGCTGCGGCGTTGCGACGGGTCACATCGCCCACGGCCTTCACCACCTTCGCCATCGTCAGATCGGCCGGCACCCCGTCCGGAAAGAGCAGCCGGTCGAGCCGCGCTCCCACCTCCTCATGATTCACCTCCACCGTGCTCCCGATGGTCCGGCTGATCGCGCTCTTCTGGGCCGTCGTACGAGAAATCTGAGCCATAACTCACCCCTCTTCAGGCATTCGCATGCCAAAAGGTCCCCCGGACAGGCGGCCCTGACCTATTCAAGACCTCCCCCGACGTCGAGGACTCATGTTGTGGAATGACCCCACGCTAAACCCATCGCTTTTGACGCGCAACACATGAAAACGCCGCGCCGAAGCGAACGACGATCCTTCCTACGATTGAAACACCCGCGCCGAACCGCACGACGCCCCATCTCCGGCTTAAAACACCTCCGTCGAAGCAAACGACGACCCTCCCCACCACTGAAACACCCTCGCCGGACCGCACGACGCCTCTCCCCCGAATTGAAACACCCGTCCCGGACCGAACGACGCACCTGTTTCAATTCCAGGAAACCCCATCGAAGCGAACGACGCCGCTCTTTCAATTCCAACAAGGCGCGTCGGACCGAACGACAGACCTGTTTCAACGCGCAAACGCCTCGTCGGACCGAACGACGCACCTGTTTTAATTCCAGCCTCCCCCGTCGGAGCGAACGACGCATCTGTTTCAAAATAAAAGAGCCCCGTCGGAGCGAACGACGCACCTGTTTTAAAATGAAAGTGAGGCGTCGAAGCGCATGAGGGCTGGGGGATCGAGAGATCGGGGGTTCGCGATGTCGGGTGTTTCAGCCGGGCGGCGGGGGGGACGCGGTGTGGTTGTGTGGTTAAGTGATTGGGTGGTTGTGGGGCGCCGGGGTTTGCGGCGGTGGTCGATTTGTGAGGGCGGTGGGGGTTCGCACACCCCGGGAACCCGCTCCCCTCCCGTAGGGGGGCCCCTTGTGGGCCCCCGCCTTTCATCCACACGCCGGCGCCCGGGAGGGGCACAAGCCCCCTCACTAGGGATCGGGTGGGGCCCCTCCCCTCAACCCGCCTCAGCCTTAAACGCCTCGAGCACCTCCGGCAGCTCCTCCCCGCCCTGCTCCAGCTCATAAAGATCAACGGCCCGCTGCAGATTCAGCCAGAACTGCGCCGAGGTGTTCACGGCGGCCGCAATACGCCGCGCCATCCCCACGTCCAGCGAGGTATGGCCGCGCACCAGGCGGTTGATCGTCTTCACGTCGCACCCCAGGTGGCGCGCAAACGCGCTCTGGGAGATGCCCGCCGGCTTCAAGAACTCTTCGAGCAGGATTTCGCCGGGGGTGGTGGGTTTGCGGGGGCGGGTTGGGGAACGTGCTTGCATGACGACTCCATGTACGTTCAAGGGACAACTCGATAACCAATCGCCATAGCACTTCGTTTTACATCGCCAAGGAGCTCAGGCTGATTGAGCGCCCGTATAAACTGCGGCTCCGTTGGCATCGCTGCTTCAGCCCGCTCATAGAGCGCAATGCAGGGCTGGTTCGCGTACATCGACGAGGGGTAATAAAGCCCATCAATCTCGGGGAACGCCTCATAGAACTGACGTGACCATGCGCGCGTTATCGGACGAGGCCCGGTGTTGATCTTCATGGAGGCGCCAGCGCGCGTGGGCCAGCTTCCGGTGAGGTCGAGAAGGCGAAGCGCCCGCGTGGGCGCAAACACGGCAAGCCACGGCGCCCGGCGGCTCAAAGAGATCGTGCGCGTGTCTTGAAAGGTCTCGGCGAGGCAGGTCGAAAGCTCCAGAGCAGCATAGTAGATCCCATGTTCCGGATGCACCTGTGATGGTTCGGGATGGTGATCAAAGCGTGCGTTCACGGGCCCAAACCTTCGATAGCTGTCCCACTCACAGGGATAGTCGCCTCCCCGCGAGTAGATTCGCAGCAGACTCTCCCCTTCAAAGAACTCGTAGATATCGGGGCCGATGTTTTGCAACTCCTCCACCGAAGGCGGCCTATGCGGAAGTTTTGGCACAGTCCCCCCTCGTCAGGACAAACGACGAGCAATCTCGACCACATCGTCGACCCGGTAGCCCGCACGCAACCATTGAATGGGTGAGACCGGCTTGTCGTCATCCACCACCAGATCAGGACACGGCGACTCAAACCAGGTGACCACTTCGAGCGGATGCAAAGCCGTGTCGAGCACCGCCAGCACCCGATCCAGGCCCCGAATCACGCCGCTCGTATCAAACTGAAAGCGAGGAATCCGCCAGGACGAGCGCGCATCGGGCTTGATACCATAAAGGCGCGCCGGCGAGGCGGTCAGAAGCTGGCGCACGCGACTGGCATTCACCCCCATAATCCGGGCCGCCTCCGCCGTCGACAAACTCGCTGCCAGCACGTCGCTGTACGCCGCGATCGTGCTCGCCAGGGGATCGTTCTCCCCTTCAAAGGGCTCAAAGGTGATACCCAACGCGCGCAGTCGCTCCCGGGTCTGCCGCTCCGGCAGCTCCGGCCGGGTGCGCTCCTCGACATCCGGCAGTTCGGCGACCTGACGTAAGACCAGCTCAAAGATCTCTGCCACGGACATATCGATGCCCTTTCGGCGCAGCAGCTCTTCGGATGACAACGCGATGCCCTTCTTCCGCAAAAGCGCGTCGGAGATGACATCAAGGGGTTGCGGGTCGTGATCAATCATCGGGGCCTCCAGGGGCAAGTCGAGCCAGCTACTAACGAACGCTAACGCGTTAGACTGCGTTAATCAAACGTAAGGCTGCTTGAGGATCATTCCAGGAGGGCTGAGCGTTTGTCTTTTGGCGTGCCCCCCCAACCCGAGCGCCTCCTGGGTGGTGGAGGGTTCGCTTTGTGGTTAGGTGGTTGGGTGGTTGGGTGGTTGTGGGGCGCCGGGGTTTGCGGCGGTGGTCGCTTCGTGAGTGCGGTCGGCGTCTTTCGCAAAATAAAAAACCCGAGCGCATCCAGGGCGGGGATGACAAGGAGCCAGGAGGAGCGAGTAGCTTTAGCTACGGCGACGACGCAGCGACACAGTCAGCGTCGTCCTGGGGCGCTTGGCGCCTTCATCCCTGCCAACACGCACGCTACCTCCCCGTAACACACCGGCCCCCGACTCGTTTTGACGATCGCCCCCTTCCCCGCGTTCGGTCCCACCTTGCCGACGGCCTCCGCGATGATGTTGCGTTGCTTCTCGGTAACAACGTGCTCGACGGGAATCAGGCCCACCTCGATGGCGGCGGCCAGGTGCGTGCGGATCGTGCTCTCCTTGAGCTGGCGCTCCTTTGCGACCCTGTGGACGGAGTGTTTCGCACGCCACAACCGGTAGCTCTCGGCTTCAGTTTTAGAGAGGCGTTGAATCGCCGCCTCGTCGGCCTTACTGCCGCTCGCAGACATCTTCTTCGCCGCGTTTTGCGTCGGCGCGCTCACACTCGCCACAGCCTTCGCCGGGGGTGTCCACGTCTTCACGGGCGCGGTCTTCTGCACGGGCGCGGTCTTCTGCACGGGCGCGGCCTTCTGCACCGGCACACCCTTTGGCTTCGGCGACGGAAGCTCCACGAACTCCGACTTTTTGAACAGGTTGAGCGCCTGGTGAAACACCCCGTCGTAGAGCTCCGGGTGCCTCTGTCGATCGATGCAGAGCCCGAACTCCACGCTCTCGCGGCTGCCCGACAATAGATTCATCGACGTGAGCAGCGCCTGCTTATCGCTGATGTAAATCTTGGCGTGCAGCCTTTTCAGCGCCAGGGGCTTGAGCTCCAGTTCCCGAAAATGGCGGATGACTCGTTTCTCCCGCATCTGCTCCTCGCGGATCAGAAACTTGATCTTCACCCCGGCCTCCCGCGCATCCACCAGCGCGTCGCGCAGGTGGCGCCAGGGATCGAAGTAGGGCGAAACGATCATCAGCCAGCTCTCCGCCGAGCGCACCAGCTCCACCAGGGCGTTGGGCACGGCATAGGGCTCCAGAAGGTCTCCCGACGCGCTGCTTGATGCAAAACTCATAGAGGTCCCCGTCTGCAACATTCGTTAAGTGAGGGACTGTATATAAGTCAGCACCGCGGATCCGAAAAGGGGGTACTTCAACGAATCCCACGCCTCGACCGGGGTGGGTGCTTGTACGCCCAAACCTCCAGCGCTACGCTTCGCCCTCCACCGCCACCTACCCCGCAAAACTCCTTCTGCGGGCTTCGCCGCACAGTGTTGAAACCTTCTATCATTTCAAACACTTACTACGCTGTGAGCAGAAGTTGACGCTGGTGGATGCGAAATTGAGAGTGACGCGGACAAGGCGCAAAACGCAGGCGATGCTTTTGCATCGTCGAGGCTTTGCAACGCAGCCCGCGGTGCTCTCAATGCAGCAGACACAGCGTCAACGATAGCTCACGGCGTAATGACCCTCACCCTCATCATCCTATGAAGAACTCAAAAATCCTCCTCACCACACTCGCCGCCACCACCATCGCCTGCGCCACCCCCGCGCCGTCCAGCACCGACCCGAAGAGCGCGTCGCCGCCGGCCGAGCCACCCACGCTCGCGGTCGCTGAAGAGCGCCAGGCCTTTGAAGGCGCGCTTGTCGACTACCTGCGCGTGCTCACCCCCGGCGAGTCCCCGATGGAGGAGGAGAGCCATGCTATCTTTATGGATGAAAAGGGCCCCGGCCTGCGGCGATTGATCGCCGATGCCGAAGACCTCTTCACCGCGGCTAAAGGCGATCGCGAGGTCTTCGGCTGGCATCTTTACCGAAAGATTCAGGCCTCCCTGAATTTCTATTGTATCTTCCCCCTGGCGGTGTATCCCGAAGGCATCCCGCAGGAAGCGCAAGATGAAATGCGAGAGAGCAACAGCGCAAGCGCGCTTAGCGGCATAGAGCGTCATATCTCTAAATTTGAACCTTTCATCGCCGAAGCATCCCCCTCCTGGCGAGTCTACCTTCAAAACGCGCTTCAACTTATATCGACCGAAAACACCTCTGCCGTCGAGATCTGCGAAAACACTCGCCACCTCTGGCACCCCGATGAATTTCACCCCTTCACCGAGCTCGTAAGCCCCGAGCCACCCACCTACGTCGACGACCCGGACGCCCTGCTCGCCAGGCTCAACCCCAGAGTGCCGCCCCTCACCGACGAAGAGGCCCTGGCGTCCCCGGGCGTCGTGGGCTCGCAGATGCTCACCGAAGAGGCCCTTGAGGCCATGCGCGAGAGCGACGAGATCTTTTTAGTTTTCCTGGGCGGCTCCGGGTGTAACCCCTCAGAAAACTTCGCCCGCTGGGCGGCGCCGGTCTTCGAGGAGCACGGGCTGATCGAGCGCACCTATGTGGTCTCGTTCAGGCACCCGTCGACGGCGATCTTGCAGTCGATTTACGGCGCTCGACTGGCGACGCCCACGCTGATCGCGCTCAAACGCGGCGTCCCGGTGGATTACCGAGTCGGTGGATTTCAGGAGGACAACATCGACCGCTACGGCCCAAACTTTCTCATTCAGAACGGCTTTATCGATGACGACGTCACGCTCGAGAGAGATTTTCGCGAGATGAGCGCCGACGAGATTCGCCTCTGGCTCAAGCGCAGCAAGGGCGTGAGCGTCTTTACAAACCTCAGCGGCGTCGATCTGCAAGAGATCGCGTTTCCACACGCCAACTTCTCGGGCTCCATCCTGCGCGACGCGGACCTGCGGGGCGCCGCCCTCCCCCACGTCAACTTCGCCCACGCCGACCTTACCGGCGCAAACCTTGAGGGCGCCGACGTCGAAGGCGCGATCTGGCATGGCGCGACCTGCCCCGATGGCTCGATGAGCGAGGAACATGGTGGGACGTGTGAGGGGACGTGGTGAACGTGCGGGGGGTGGGGTGGGGCGCCGGGGTTTGCGATGTTGGGTGTTTCAGCCGTGCGGTGGGGGGTTCACGCGAACCCAAAAAACCGAGCGCATCCAGGGCGGGGCTGGCAAGGAGCAAGGAGGAGCGTGTAGCAGCGCTACCGCGACGACGCAGCAACACAGCCAGCGTCGTCCTGGGGCGCTCGGAGGTTGGGTGGTTGGGTGGTTGTGGGACGCCGGGGTTTGCGGCGGTGGTCGATTCGTGTGGGCGGTCGGCGTCTTTCGCAAAATAAAAAACCCGAGCGCATCCAGGGCGGCGATGACAAGGAGATAGGGATGAAGCTGTAGCAGCGCTACTGCGAATCCCTATCGACGCCGTCAGCGTCGTTCTGGTGCGGTCGGCGCCAGGCGGACTTCGCCATCGCCGATAACAACCACCTTCTCCCGATACAGCCCCCCAAGCGCCTTTTTGAAATTCTTCTTACTCACCCCAAACGCCTTAAATATGGCGTCCGGCGAGCTCTTGTCGGTGAGGGTGGAGACGCCCCCGTTGTCGCGCAGATGGTCGAGGATCGCCGTCTGCAACGCGTCGCGCGCCGCGGGCGTATGGCGCTGCAGGCTGAGGTTGAGCTTCCCATCGGGGCGCACCTCCAGAATGTAGCCGCGCATCGACTGCCCGGGCCTCAGGTCGCCCAGCATCTGTCGCTCAAAGAGCATCCCCAGGTGCGTGTGGTCGACCACCGCCTTAAACCCCAGGTCGCTGCGCTCCCACAGCAACAGCTCCACCTCATCGCCCTCCCGAAATCCGCGTCCCTCGGTCGACAAAAAGGCGTCGATCTTCTGCGAGGCCGCAATCCGCCCGGTGTTGTCGAGATAAAGATAGACCACGTAGAAACGCCCCTCCTTCATCCGCCCGACCTGCTCGGCAAAGGGCACAAAAAGATCCTTGCCCGGCCCCCACTCCAGAAACGCCCCGATGCGGTTGACCTCCTTGACCCGCAGCCACGCGCACTGCCCCACGGTCGCCTTCGGCTCCCGCGTCGTCGCCACCGGCTCATCCTCAGAATCCAAATACACAAACACCCGCACATGCTCCCCGATCTCCAGCTCCTCGCCGGCGTCACGGCGCGGCAGGGTGACGCGTTCTCTGGCGCCGGCACCTTCGAGGACGTAGCCGTCGGAGCCCTTGGAGATGACGGTGAGGATGTTGTGTTGGCCGATGTTCATGGGGGTGCCGGGGTTTTTTGTTCGGGGGGGTGGGGGGAGGCTTGAGAGAGGACGAGCGAAGCGCGGAACACGCATTCCGCAGCGTCGAACGCAACGGATTATGTACTCGACGCATGTAACTGAGCTACATGTCTGATATTCGAATGCGCGGCTCGGGAGGGGCCGACAGAGTTCGACGACCACCCATCCTCCAGGCCCTTGTGCCAGCAATCACCCGCGATGTCGACGCACAGGAGAGCGACCATGCAGACCCAAACCATCGAACGCTACGAAACCCGCGCGCTGGGTTTCCCCCTCATCATCGAAAACATCAAACTGCGCCGATTTCGCGACGACTGGGTCGCCGAGGTGGATTGGACCGAGATCTCGGAGGTCGTGATGCGCGCGTTACCCCGCAAACCCGCGCCCCTCACCGGCAATGAGATTCGATTCGTCCGCCAGCAGCTCCAGATGACGCTCAAAGCGTTTGCGTCTTTCTGTGAGGTGTCTTCGCACCAGGCCGTGATGCAGTGGGAGTCGCGGGGTGACGAGCCGGCGAAGATGGGTCGGGCCACGGAGATTCTGTTGCGAGCGCGGCTTGTCGCCAGGGCATCGCCTCGGGCGACGATTGCGCGGGTGCTTGCGGATGTGAGTGGGTTTGAAGGTGGTGGGGGTCGGGATGTGGTGCTTTCGCTTGTTGGCGGTGCGGCGGAGAGGTGGGGGTATGCGTATCGGTGAGGGGGTTGATGCGACCACCGATGAGAAACCTGAACAATGCATATCTTTTAACGACAGCCATTCCGATCATTCTGTACGACTCGCACACGGAGGACGTCATGACCAACCAGCTATCCCTCACCGAACTGCGCCAGAACCTCACAGAAAACCTCAACCGAGTTTCTGAACGGGGAGAAAGGCTAATCCTCCACCGCAACGGGAAGCCCTCCGCAGCCCTGATCTCCTGCGAAGACCTCGCGTTGCTGGAAGCGCTCGAAGACCAGCTCGACATCAAGGCCGCGCTTAAAGCCCGCAAAGAAGGCGGGCGAGTCAAATGGACCGACCTCAAGACCGAGCTCGGCCTGGACGACGAGTAACCCGAAGTCGCTCGCCTCACCCCAACCGCCCCCCCACCCCCGAGAACCTCCGCGCCTCGCGCTCCGACCCCACGCGGAGCAGCTCCTCCGACCCCACCAGCAGCACGCCCTTACTCGCCCGCGTGATGCCCGTGTAGAGCAGCTCGCGCGTCAAAAGCGGCATGTCCTGTGTCGGGAGCACCACCGCGATGTGGCGGAACTCCGAGCCCTGGCTCTTGTGGACGGTCATCGCGTAGGCGTGCACGAGGTCGTCGCGGAGCTCGCCAGCGGGGTAGGCGACCATGCGTTCGCCGCGCTCGAAGACGGCGTAGAGTTCGGGCTTTTTGCCCGAGTTTTCGTTGGAGTCTTTGACCCAGACGACGACGCCCTGGTCCCCGTTGAAAAGATCGCGCTCGTAGTCGTTGCGCAGCATCATCACCGGCTCGCCGACGTAATGGACGTAGCGGGTTTGGTTGTCGCCGGCGCCCTCCTTCGCTTCGGCTTTTTTGGAGCCGCGGAACTGGCCAAAGGCGCGGTGGAACTGGCGGTTGAGCGACTCGGAGCCGGTGGCAAAGACGCGGGTCAGGGTGAGCACGCGGGCGCGGGCGTAGTGGGCCATCAGCTCTTTGAGCGCCGCCTGCGACGCCTCGTCAAACGTGCCGTCGGCCTGGCGCGTGTATTTGCGGGAGCTGAGCTTTTTGCAGCGCTCGCTGCCGATGTGGGTCTTGAACCAGGCGGCCACAAAGGCTTTGAGGTCGGCCGTCGGCTTCTCGTCGGTGTCGCCGCCGCGAGACGGCGGGGTCCAGAGCTCGACACCCTGCCAGCTCGCCAGGCTCACGTCTTCTTTCACGCGCTTGATCTCCGAGGGAAGTTTGTCGGCGGGCAGACCTTTAAACCCGTTGCCCACCGCCTGAGCGACCTTCAGGATCGCGCTGCCGGAGGGGTCGTCTTCGCGCATGCGGTGACTTTTCGTCAGACGCACGGCGTTGCGGGCGGTGCGGCCTTTTCCGGGTTGGGCGGCCATCGGGTCGATGGCGAGCTCGCGCCAGGGCTGGTCTGTGGCGGGAACCTCGGGCAGCAGATCGCGCAGCACCGCGCCGGTATCGACCGAAGGAAGCTGCTCGCGGTCGCCCAGGAGCACCAGCTGCGCATCATCGCCGAGCGCCTGCGCCAACGCCTCCATCATAAAGAGGTCGATCATCGAGGCTTCATCCACCACCACGAGCTTCGCGCTCAGGCGGTGGTTGCGGTTGTGCCGAAAGGTGCCGGTGCGCGGCGAGTAGCCGAGCAGGCGGTGAAGCGTGGCGGGGGCGGGGAGGTCGGTGAGGAGGCGATGATCGAGGTCGGTGGGCTCGTGCACCCCTTCGAGCTGCCCGCGGATCGACTCCGCCATGCGGTTTGCGGCCTTGCCGGTGGGCGCGGCCAGCGCAACATCGGCCAGGTCGAGCCCCAGGCGCGCGGCCAGGCGCAGGATCGTCACGACGATGGTGGTCTTGCCCGTGCCCGGACCGCCGGTGATGAGTGTGAGCGGGGCGTAGAGCGCGGTCAGCGCCGCAAGCTGCTGCTCGGCGCCGGGTTTAATCGGGTGAGCGACCCCGTCGACCTCGTAGGTGACCGGGTGCGCCTCGATCACGTCTTTGAACTCCGCGCGCACTCTGGCGCCCTCATAATCGCGGTCGGGGCGCATCAACATCCGCTCGATGGCCTCGGCCAGCCGCTCCTCGTGCAGGAGCATGCGCTGGTGGTAGAGCCTGCCGCCCTCCTCGATCAGCGGCTTAAACTCCCCGGGCTGACCGAGGATCTGCCCGGCGCGCCGCTCGCGACGCAGCGTGTGGAAGGCGTCGATCAGCCCATCGATCTCCCAACCCGCGGGCACCGGCTGCGGCAAAAGCTGACCCAGGGTCACCTTTAAATACTCCCCGCCATCCTCATCGATGGGCATGTACGTGCTCCCCATCGACTGCGCGAGCATGCTGGCGAGCACAACCATCAGGAGCGCGCGGTGCTCGGTGGCGCTCAGGTCGCGCTGCATCGACACCAGGTTCAGCGCCAGATTAAAGCGCGCCTGCGAGATCCCCTGCTCATTTAAGTGGTCAGCGAGCGACGAGACGTCGCGGGCGCTGAGCAGGCTGGCATCGACGCGAAACGAGCGGGCAAAAACCCCGCGCGCCCCGCTTACGACGCGATCTTCGGCGCCATCCTGCGCCTGCTCGCCAGCGCCCTCTCCCAACAGATCCAGCTGTGTCATCGCTACCCTCATCAACCCATCGTCGCCCCGCCACCGGGGCCCATCGATCTATGCCGCGCGCGCACGCGCCAACCATCAACTCATCGCCACATCGTCCCGCTCACCAGGGCTCTCAGGCCTCGGGGGCGGTCGCCGCGTTTGTCTTCTTCACCATCTTCTTCGACGTCTTCGGCATCTCTTCATCCGGCGACTCGCCGCGTTTAAAGCGGGTGATCCGCCCGAAAAGTTTGGCCTCAAACGCCAGGATCTGCTCCCAGCCGGGCCGCGCCCGGTACACCCCGCGGCCGGGGTGATCGGGATGCATGCCGCGCACATAAAAGTAGAAAAGCCCGCCAAATCGCGCGTCGTACTCGGCTTCCGTGGTGATATCGAGCACGCGGCAGAGCGCCAGGGTGTAGAGGTGGGCCTGCTCGGCGTAGTTGGCCGACACGTTGGCGCGCAGCGAGGCGGCGTCGTAGTTGCTCAAAAGGTTCGACTTCCAGTCCGCAAAATAGATCTTGCCCTCATGCCCGAAGAGCAGGTCGACGAACCCTTTGACAAAACCGCCGCTCACGGTCACGTCGTCGTTAAAGCGGCGCAGAATCTCCTCAACCCCCTCCTCGTTTTTGACGGGCTCGGGGATGGGAAAGAGAAACTCGAGCTCACAGGTCACATGCTTCGGATCGAGAAGGTGCAGCGCCTCAAGGGGCGGCACGCCCTCCACGGGCATCGTCACCGGGGCATGCAGCGTGTTGTAGACCGCGCGCATCGCCGGCTCCAGCGTGCGCGGACTTGCCCCGGTGCGGGCGCGCCGCACCTCAAAAAAGGCCCGCATCTCCTCATCTTCCTGCCACGCCTCCACGCTCTCAAAGTCGCGTACGCGGGCAAAGGGAAGGTCTTCGAGCACCCCGTGCACGAAGTTACCGGTAGCCATCCCCCCCGGAAAGGTTTTGGCGCCCTCCACCGCGTCATCATCATCGGGGTCGCCTTTATCCCCCTCTGGCGAGTCGTCCACATCGCGGGAGTAGCTATGCTTGCCGTCGCCGCGCAGCTTGCTGAACGAGGTCACCTCCCAGCGGCGCTCCAGCAGGTCTTTATGCAGCTCCTTCTCATTCTCGGGCTCTTTAAGCCGCTCCAACCCCTCGATCTCCAATCTGGCGATGGCCTTTTTCGCCACCTCCAGGTCCGGCGCGTCGGGCGCCTCATCGAGGTCGACGTCGATCCACTCCAACAGCTCCGCGTTTTTACCGCCGGCGTTCTTGATGGCGGTGAGGCGGTCGATGACGTCGAAGTAGGGGTCGCGGGTTTCCGCGCTCGTCTGGCGTTTTACCTTTGTTTTATCGACGTCGATATAAGGCAGGTAAAGCATCACCTCAGCGCGAGTTAGCGCGACATAATTGAGACGGTTGCCCTCCGCGCGAGCCTGTTCATAAAGCGCATCTTTCCAGCCATCCGGCATATCCGAGGTCGAAGCCATCCAGCGCTTCTGACTTGCCTCCCCATTCTCATCGACGATTCGTAGCTGGTAGTCTTTCCGGCTTGTGTTCACGACCGATGAAAACGCAGGCATCATAAACACCACGCCCCGCTGCAGGCCCTTACTGCCGTGCGCGGTGAGGATCTGCACAGCCTGCGAGTCCACCTCCAAACGCTGCTGATCCACATCCTCGCCTTCCGGCTTGGCGCGCCCCTCGATGTAGCTCATCAGGCGCCCGGCGAGCTCGTCGACGCTGAGGCGCTCGCGGGTGCAGTCTTCGGCGAGTAGCTCGAGAATGTGCTGGTAGTTCGTGAGCTCGCGCTCGCTCACATCGAGGAGAAGACGACGGCGCAAAAGCCCGCTCTCCTCGATCAGCTCGTGAAAAAGCCTGTGGTACGCGCGGCGCTCAGCGAGTTTGGCCCAGCCGGTGAGACGACGGTAGATGGCGTCGGATTCGGTAATGGCGCCGGGGTTATCGAGCTGTCCGACTCGAAGTTCAAAAAAGGGCGTCATCCAGGCGCGCACCCGCGCGCTTCGGTCGTGCGGGTCGGCCAGCGCCATCAGCAGGTCGTAGATGTCACGCGCCTCCGGCGTCTCAAAGAGACCATCCATCTTCAAAAAGGCGAAGGGCACGCCCTGCTCGCGCAGCGCACGGGCCACCAACATGCCATGCGCGCGTCGGTGGCAGAGTACGTAGATCGACTCCGGCCCCACCTCCCCGCTGAATTCGCCACCCTCTTGCTCGCGATAGCGCAGGGCCTTATCCGTACCGCGCGCGTCGATCAGCCCACGAATATGCGTGGCGATCGCCCTGGCAATGCCCGCACGAAGAGGTTTTACATCAATCGACGTCGCATCGGTCTTCAGCTCAAGCACTCGCGCACCGGGCGCCTGCCTCTCACCAACTTTCGCTTCAAACCACGGCTTGCCAGCGCTGACCGGGTATTTGTAAGTGATGCCCTCCCCCAGATCGATGCGTTGGTCTGCCGACAAATCGTCATCAAAAATCGCATTATACGCCCCGATCACCGCCGGCGTGCTGCGGAAGTTCTGCGTCAGCGGCACCGCCTCACGCTTCCCTTCCAGAATGATGTCCCGCGCCTCGATGTAGGTGTGCACATCGCCGCCGCGGAACCCGTAGATCGCCTGCTTCGGGTCGCCGATAAGATAAAGCTCGTGCCCCTCGGTCTTCGCCGCCCCATCGCGACCGCCCACGAAGAGGCGTTCAAAGACCTCCCACTGCACCTGGTCGGTGTCCTGAAACTCATCGATGATCGCGACCTTAAAGCGGCCCCGCAGCACTTTGAGCAGCTCCCCCTCCTCGCCATCCTTCGCCAGCGTGTCGCGCACCAGCGTGAGCATATCGTCGTAGGTGTAGACGCCTTCGGCTTGTTTGATGGCTTCGACGCGTTTTTTGACGAGCGGGCCCAGGGCTTGGACCGTCGAGAGCTCGACATCAAACCCCAGGTCTTGCAATGTTTCGAGATGAGCCACCAACTCCGGGAATTCTCCCATCATGGCATCGTCTAACTTTCCGACCAAATAGTCCGTCGCCTTCTTCAATGAACTATCAATTAAAGCCTTAACGACACTTGGCATCGGCCTTTCAACGGATGAGAGCCCGAATGCCAATGTTCGGATATGATTTTTCGTTGATTTTGAAGTACTTGCATGAACCTTGACCCCCCGAGCTTTAAGAGAGTCGAGATCTTCAGCAAACTGCTTAACATCAAGCGACGAAAAATACGTAACCGCTTGAGCTGTTGGCTCCATAAACGCATCAAGGTCGATATCGGGCTTTGGTAAATACTCCCCTGTTGTATTGACGTAGATTCGCAACGCCTTGCGCAAGTCCTCCGTCTTCTTACCGACGGCCATATACATCTGCAGCCACTTACGCAGCTCCTCATCTTGCGGAGCATCTTCACGCAGCGTCTCAGAGATGGCCCGGTTGATCAGCCGATCCCCATCCACATGCTCCTGCTCCAACAGGCGTTTGTTGGCGAACGCGTGCTCCACCAGAATGCGCTGGCAAAACCCGTGGATCGTATAAATCGACGCCTGGTCAAAGGTGCGCAGCGCGCGACGCAGTCGCTTAAAGCCTTCTTCGTCGATCTCCCCAAAATGCGTGCCGTTGACCGGCGCTCCATCGTCGAGCTGCCCGCCGCGAAGCGTCTTCACCTCGCCAGATTCGAGCGCGCCATAAGCCTCGGTAAGCTCTTGAAGCGTCTCCCGGATCTTCTTCTTCAGATCGCCGGTGGCTGCCCGGGTGAAGGTCACGATCAACACATCCTGCACGCTGAGCTTTCGGCGCAAGAGCAGGTCCACCACAATATGCTGAATCGTATAGGTCTTCCCGGTGCCAGCGCTGGCCTCGATCACAGCATGCTGGCCCCGTTGCAGATGCGAAAGCGCTACCGGCTTTTCATAAAAGAGCGTCGCCATCATTTACCTCCCAGGGCTTTCCACATCACTTTGTATCGACTTTCCAGAATACGCTCGATCTCCTTCTTAGAGGGCGGCGCATAATCCATCCAGCGTTTAATCGGACCGTAGACCGTTGAAGGTTTTGAAGCGTTCGAATCTTCGGGATCAAATTTATCCATCAAAGATTCGATGCCATCCCGATCGTCGGGCACACCCTTTTTAACGATCTCTTCAACCAACTCGATCGGTAAAAAATAGTCGTGCACTTGATTGACCAACTCCGCGCTGAGCTGCCGTAAATAAAGCATCGCCTCGGACGAATTCGGCATCGCAACAGCTTCAACTTTAGATGCGTTGGAATCTTTAAGAATCGCGGCGACAGCAGGCTCCGCCTTCGCCTGGCCCATCGCAAGCAATGCCACCTGCTCAATCGTGCCGTTCACATAATATTTGGCTTTGGGCTTATCGCCGCCGTAATGAAAATCCATCACCAACTGCCCATCCCCCACCACCATCACCTCGCCATGCAGCTCGATCTCCAGCTCCTGGCCCTCGGCGTTGGGGTCGGCGACGACCAGGCGCAACGCCTCAAACGCCTCGACCTGGGCCGGCGCTCCGGCCGCAGCATCCCGGTGGGTTCGGGGCGTCCCGATGCGGATGCGCCGCACCGGCGGGGCGTCGCTGCCGGTCAGTTTTTTGACGCCTTCAGCCCACTCGCTGAGCTCGTTGAGGCAGCGGGTGATCGCCGCCTCAAAATAAAGGTCGGAGGGAAACGCCCCCCGCAACTCCTCCAGCTCCGCGCGCCGGCGAAGATGTGTTTCCAGCGCGGCGTCGCTTAAGTCGCCGGCGATCAGCGCGTCTTTGATCGTGGCGCGCATCAGCACCAGACGCTGCAGAAACTCGGGCTCAAAGGGCTCGTCTTCGGCGTCGATGAGATCGTCGTTGTCTTCGTCGTAGATGCGCAGCCGCGTGCCGGCCGACGCCTGCAACGGACATTGCAAAAACTTGCCGAGTTCGCGCAGCTGCAACACCACGCGCCGACGCTCGTTAGACTCGGTCTCCTGCGTCGGCTCGCTCCAGCGAGTCAGGTCGACGAGCTCCTTATAGGCGTCGCCAGTCTTTGCGCGCGCGCCCTCGGCCAGCTCCACCATCGTGGGGCGAAAGCCCGTGGGAAGCTCCCTGTCGAGCGCCTGGCGGTTCTTGCGCACCACCGCTTCGGCCAGGGCCTCGCGGTGGTGATTGGGCAACACCTCCAACGCCGCATCGTCCTGACCTTCGCCGCTGAGTTCTGGAAAATAGCGCGCGTCGTAGCGGCGCAGCGGATGGCGCACAAAACGCGCGGCGACCTGCTCCCTGCCCTCCAGCGACTCCGCCATCTCGCGCATCGCCAACACCACCGAGGCCGGCTCCAGCGCATCGCCCGTCTGCGCATCTCGCCCCACCCAGGAGAGCACCATCTGGGAGCGCGTCGACATCAGCGTCTCCAAAAACATATAAAAATCCTGGTCGCGCGGGCGCACATCGCTCAAACGCCGCTTATCTTCGCGCAGATCCAGCGAGTCGGGCGGCGTGGGCGCCGGGAAACTCCCCTGCCCCAGCCCCGTCACAAAGACGACCTCAAAGGGAATCGGCCGCATCGGCTTAAACGATGAGACCACCACGCCGTCGGCCAGGTACTTGCCATAGCGATCTTCGAGGCTGCCCAGCGCGGCCATCGCAAACTCATAGGCCGTGCGGTAGCCCACCGGCGCCTCGGGGCAGCGGTCGGCCCGCGCGATGCTCGACAGCTCGCCATGAAGGCGCAAAAGCGTGCGCTCCTCCCCGCGCCCGCTCGCGCCGATAAAGTCGCGGACCAGCTCCTTAAAATGCGCCATCCACTCGGCCAGCGGGCGCCGCTCTTCGCGCACCTCGCGCGAGCGCACAATCAACGACTGCGCCAGCGCCACAAGTGCGGCGACCTGGTCGCCCTCCCCGTGCCCCGTCTCCAGCGGCAGGTAGGTCGAGTCGCCCAGCGCCAGCACCTCCGGGCTTCCGGCGTCGGGCTGGGTCATAAAGCTCCCGAGCACCAGACGGTCGAGGCCCTGCTGCCAGTTAAAGCGGTCGTGGCGAATATACGTCGCCTCATGATCGCGGCGGTCGGCCCCGTGGAAGATGTTGAGCTCATCGCACCAGCGCACCCACTGGCGCGCGTCCGCTCCGGGATGTTTGGCCACCACGGCCGGGTGCACGAGCACGTTGAGAAGTTCGTTGCGCTTAAAGGTGCCCAGCGGCAGCTCAAAAAGCTGGCGCGCCGCGTCGAGCACCGGCGAGGAGAGCGAGGCGTCGATGTCGATGACGTTGTGGGGGATGCCGTGGGTCGCCTCAAACGCCGCGCGCAGGTGCGTCTGATAAAGCTCGCGCTGCCCCGGCTGCACGACCACGGCGATGTCATTAAATCGAAGATCGTCGCGGCTGGTCACAAGCTCCCAGATCTCACTGGCGATGATCTCGCACTCGCGCTGAATGCTCGGGCAGGCCAGAAAACGCAGGCTCTGCGTCTCTTCGATGAGGGGTGACGTCTCGCGCACCTGGCGCGCATCGGCGCGGTCGCGAATCACGCGTTGCATGCGCTGCAAAAGGGTGTCGTCGGGGCGCTCCTCGCGCTCGGCGATCGTCTTCAAATCCCCCTGGCTCAGCTCCAGCAACATCCTATGAAAATCTCGCCCCGGCCCGCCCCACAACGTCAGCGCCAGGGGAAGCTCATCGCCGCTTAAGAGCTCGCTCTCATCGCCCAGCTCCACCAGCGGATCGTCATCGGCCAGCACCACCGTGCCCCACTCCTCCAGGCAGGGTGAGAGCACGTAAAAGGCCGCGCTGCGGGCCTCATCGTCCCAGAGCGGCCCAAACACGTCGCTGAAAAAGGGCGGCAGGTACGAAAACCCGACCAGGTGCACAAAGGGCGGAAGCGCGAGCTCCTCAAACCCGAAACGCGACACCACATCGGTCAGCGCCACAAGCTCCGGGCCATCTCCGCGGGCCTGCTCCAGCTTGCCGCCGGCTTTAAAGAGCTCCTGCCAGAGACGGCGCTGCCAGCGCTCGGTGGCCGCGTAGGTCGAATCGTCATCGACCATCAGCTCCCCGCTTCGCCAGGCCTCCAGCATGTCGCGACGCGAGAAGCCGTACTCGCGAAAAAGCGCGGCGACGCGGCGGCTGAGCTGAAAGCGTCGGCGCTCCAGCTGCACCTCGGCATCCTCGCCATCGCCGGCGGCCTCAAAAAACTCCGCGACCGGCTTCATCTCCGGCGAACGCAAGAGTGAGCCGTCGCTCAAAAGCTCGATGAGCAGGCGCTCAACCGTCACCGACGCGGCGATCTGCGCCCGCGGCTCCCCCTGCGCGTCGAGGGGCAGGAGACTCTCCAAAAAAGTCTCCATCGTCTCCACGCGCATATTACTCGCCACCCCTCGTCGCGCCGCGATCTGGAAGGTCAGATACTCTTTGAGGTTGGCGTTGGGCACCACCAGACGGTGCTCAAAAAACGCCCGCTCCACCGGATGTTCCGGAGAGGTCGCATCCAGCACTTTGACCAGACCATCGACCAGGTCTTCGACCCGATCCGATTGAAAGACATGCAGCATAAAAGGCTCCCACCACGCGACAGGGGTTCACATCATTGTTGGAGGGTTATAGCCCCAACTCCCCCGAAGATCGAAGGCATAAATGATCGAAATAGGCTTACAAGAGCGCCCAGAAGGCCCGAAAAGCCCGTATTTGAAGGCGTTTAGGCGATTTACAAAAAATCACATCCGATGCACCTCAACGCAAAGCGCCTGGCAAAATCATCGAAACGATCAACCACCTCCGGCGCTCCGAAAGCGCGCCTCCATCACCTCGGCAAGCTGCGTCTCACCGGCCTGGCGGTAGTAGCGCGCGAGCATTTGAAGGCCGAAACGATCGTCTGGCGAGAGTGCGACGAGCTCAAAAAGCGTGGGCGCGGCCTGATGAAAGAGCTGCGCGTCGATCATCGCTCGCGCCGCCGCCCTCAACGAGCGCACTCTCTCCTTCAGATTCGGATCCTCACTTTCGCCCGACCCGAAATCCCGCTCCTCGTCCATACTTTGAGGCGTCGGCGCCCGACCCTCGGTCGTCCTTTCCGCCCCGTAATCGCGCGACGATGTCCGACCCTGGGTCGCACCATCGCCAGCATGGACGCGCCCCACAGGCCTCTCACCACTCAGCCCCGCCCCCTCCGAGCGCCTCCCCGAATTTTCGGAAAAACTCGACCGCAGCCGATACGTCCGCTCCAGCCGACTCGCCACTTCACTGACCTTTGAGCCCCCCGACGACGCCCGGCCAAACGCCTCGTCGCCACCGCTCTGCGCCCCGCCACTCGCCCTGGTCGCCGCCGACGAAATCCCCCCCGTCGAATTTTTCGACGTACTCGACGAAGCCCCCCTCATTGTACTTTTTGAAACACCTCCGACCGCCTCGATCTGCGCCGCCAGAAGCGCCGCCATCGAGACGATATCGTGACGATTATGCTCCAGCATCCCCCGCATCTTCGGCACCGCCTCCCCCCGCTCGAAACGCTCCCACAACGCCGGAATCTCTCGCCCCGGCACATCATCCACGCGGTGGAAATTGAGAATATCTTCTTCAAGACTGGAGAGTTTGTAGCGCTTTCGCCCCACAAAATGCCGCCTCGCGGTGGGCAAAAGATCCAGATGCTGGCGCCCCCCGAAAGGATCGCTCATCTGATGGCGCGCATAGCGACGCGAGAGCAGCGGCACATCAAAACGCCGGCCGTTAAAGGTCACCAGCATATGCCGCTCCCGCAGCATGGTTGCGAAATACGCCAGCATCGCCCGCTCCCCGGCCGGGTCGCTGCTATCGAGCAAAAGCTGCTCCACCACAAAGTTTTCGCCCTGCCAGAACCCGATGCCCACACAAAAGGCCAGCGCCCCCTGCCCGAGCCCGCTGGTCTCGGTGTCCATATAAAGCAGCCCCTCCGGCCGCACCCCCGGGCAGCCCGGATCGACTTTTGAGATCAAGCGATGGTCAGCCCCCAGGCACTGCCGCACGGTGTAATTTCCATGCACCTCCCCTGCCGCCACATCCTCGCGCAGCAACCAGAACTCCCCCTTTTTCTCCGCGCCCCACTGCCCCCAGCTTTTTTCAGTCAGGGAGCTTCGGTCGTCGCTATCGTAGCCAGCGTTTGCCCGTGCTGATGCCCCCGCCCGCGCCCCTCCCGACGCGCTTCGACGACGCGACCTCCGCGCCCCTCCCGAGCTTCTCCGACGCGCGCGCGCGCCTCCCCGGGACGCTTTTTTCGACGACGAGCGCACGATCGACCCCGAGCTCGTCCCCGCATCATCAAATCCTTCCACATCAGAAGCGCGCTCGCCATTCACCTGGCGCACTTCACTCTCCCCCACCGCCCCGGCCTCAAACACCCCGCTGGGCCCCGACTGACTCTCGCGCCCCCTCTGGTGGGCGTCATGCAGCCGCTCCAGCCGATTTCGAAACTTGCTCGACATCTTTTGCCTTTTTCCAACATGCGCCGGCGCTTCACTCGCCAGGTCGCGCCAACCTTACGCCGCGAGCCCCCGAGCTTCAAACCCGGATTCCGCAATTAATTTCAGAACTTGCAGCCCCAACCCCTCATTCAAATCGTAGCCCCTGGTCAAAAGAATCTGCCACCTTTGCTCAGCCTGTGCACGCGTTCATACCCTCGTGATGCGATCGAAATGTTTGCCCGCCATGGCTCAAAACGCCTCCCCGACCGCCGCGGTCGGCCCTTCCCCACCTGAGCCCCTCATCCCGACCGCCGCGCACACGTCGCCCCGGATCAAAACATCGCGGCGAGTGCCGCGCTAAGCCCGTCCCCACCCGAAAACGTCGCCCCGACCGCCGAACGCGCGTTTTGAGTTTCCAAAACGCGCTCGCCGCTCACCGAGCTCTCCTTTTGCAGAATTAACTCGCGTTCGCGACGCTCGCCCTCGTCGCGTGGAGCAGGTCGGTCGCGTTCGCGACAGTCGCCCTCACGATTTTCTGCACTTCAGCGCGTTCGCGACGCTCGCTCTCGTGTTTTGAGAACGCACTGCCCCGCCAACGACCGCCGATCTCGCGTTTTGGAAACTCAAAACACCTTCCCGACCGCCGATCTCACCTGTTGGGCATCAAAAGGGAATCGACAGCTCCAGATAGGCCGGATGCGCCGGAAAACGCGCCGGCCAGGGCTCATCGCGATAGAGCTCAAGAAGATCGCGGCGCAGCCCGTCTTCGACGACCCGCATCGCGTCGCGGTTAAAGCGGTGCGCGCCGCCCACCGCGCCAAAGATCGTGCCCCCGTACCAGATCGACTCCACAAGCCCGATGAGCACGGCCTGCCCGTAGCGCCCGGCCAGCACCGAGTCGACGATGGCGTAGATAAACGCGCCGTTCCACAAAAATGCCACAAAGGCGCTCCCGTACTGCCCCAGGTACACATGCCCCAGCCCCGGCACGATCGACAGGATGCCGGCCAGCGCCGGGCTTTTTCGGGGAATCTCCAGCCCCTCCACGAGATCGGCGATCTCGGCAGCATCGCCGGCCAGCGGGCTCACCCCGGGCATCGCGCGCAGCCTGCGGCTCGCTGCATCAAAGTCGTGGCGCACCGCCTCCAGCCTGGCAAGCCCCAGGGTGGCGGCGCTGGAAAGCTCCAGGCATTCGCGGATCTCCGGATCGTCGGTGGGCTCACCAACCCGCGCCACATAGGGCTCACAGGTTGTGATCACCTCCTCAAAAGCACGCTCGGCCAGCGGCCGCCGATCCGAGGCCAGGGCGACCTGCCCGTAGTAGTAGCGCGCCCACCACCCCACGATAACGTCCTCGGCCTGGGCCGCCAGCCGGTCGAGCTCGCGGGCGGCCTCCCCGTGCTCCCCCACATTGAAATAGACCCAGGCCATCTTCAGGCGCACCCGCTCGGCGCGGCGGTCGTCGGGGGCTTCGCGCAGAAAATCTTTGTAGGCGGTCAGCGCGCGGTAGTAGTCGCCCTCGTAGTAGTAGGCGTCCCCGCGCAACAGACCGGTCTCCGGTCCCTGATAAGGCTCAATCATCTGGGCGCTGGCCGAGACACTCCACCCCAGCACCACCAGCGCCACCCACACCACCACGAGCCTTCGCATCACCACCACCTTCATTGAACATCCCATCGGGTCTGCGCGCGCGGCAGATGACCCTCTGGCCATCATTCCTATCGCGCGCTAAGTTGGGCGAGTACGCCCCGCTCTCGAACTTTCAGCAGCGCCGGGATACCCCAACCTCAACCCCCGGGACAAGATCATGACCCAGCTTCCCTCTCTGGAAAAACGCGCCGTTCTCATCGTTCTGGACTCCGTCGGCGTTGGCGAGTTGCCCGACGCGGCCGACTACGGCGACGTGGGCTCGCATACGCTGGGGCATATCGCCGAGGCCATCAGCGACTTTGAGATCCCCAACATGCGCGCCTTAGGCATGGGCAACATCGAGGGCATTCCGCAGCTTGAGCCGGTCGCCAGCCCCTCGGCCCACTACGGCCGCATGGCCGAAAAAGCCCACGGCAAAGACACCGCCACCGGCCACTGGGAGTTTGTGGGCATCATCCCCGACAAACCTTTTCGCACCTTCCCCGACGGCTTTACCGACGAGATCATCCAGGAATTTATCGAAAAAACCGGGGTCCCCGGCGTGTTGGGAAACCGCGCCGCCAGCGGCACCGTGATCATCGAAGAGCTCGGCCAGGAGCATATCAAAACCGGCAAGCCCATCGTCTACACCTCCGCCGACCCGGTCTTCCAGATCGCCGCCCACGAAGACGTCGTGCCGCTGGAGACCCTCTATAAGTGGTGCGAGATCGCCTACGACATCGTCATCCCCCGCGGCCAATCCCGCGTCATCGCCCGGCCCTTCGTCGGCGAATTTCCGGACTTTAAGCGCACGGCCAATCGCAAAGATTTTACCTTTCCGCCGCCCAGCGAGACGGTGCTCGACCGCCTGCAGGCCGCCGGCATCCGCACCACGGGCATCGGCAAGATCGGTAATATCTACGCCCACCAGGGCTTGAGCGACGAGCTCAAGAGCAAAACCAACGACCACGGCGTCGAGCTCACCATCGACTGCATCAAAGACCGCACGGGGCTGATCTTCACGAACCTCGTCGACTTCGACGCCCTCTACGGCCACCGCCGCAACCCCCGCGGCTACGCCGACGCCCTGATGACCTTCGACCGCCAACTCCCCTCGATCATCGAGGCGCTCGACGAGGGCGATCTGCTCATCATCACTGCCGACCACGGCAACGACCCCACCTACCCGGGCACCGACCACACCCGCGAGTACGTGCCGCTGCTCATCATCGAAAAGGGCCGCACCGCGCCGGGCCGCCCGCTGGGCACCCGCGCCTCTTTTGCGGATATCGGCGCCACGCTTGGCGCGTATTTTGGCGTGGAATGGAACATCGGTGAACCCATTGATCTGGGCTGATTTTTTCAATCAGGGCGGCATGTTCACCCTCACGCTGATCCTGCAAACCAGACCGACCTAGGGACGGACCTCACCCGCATAAACACTGGCTAACGTCCGTCTCCCGGTCGGCTACGAACGATGTTTGTTGGCACAAAAATCACGACTCACCTGTAAGATCTCCCACCGGAACCCCGTCTTCTCTATGAAGGCCACCAACGAGCCTTCGACATGGGCCCGACATGGGTTTGGGCCTGAGCCTCACATCGAAAAAACTCGGAGAAGACCATGACGGACCTGAACGAAAACACCTGCTGCTCCTCGTGTGAATGTGGCCAACCCGCCGTCGAAGGCGGCTGCTGCTGCGGTGAGACCTGCCAGTGCGGCCCCGACTGCGACTGCCCCCCGGAGTGTGGCTGCGCCGATAATCAGCCCGCCTCGCCCTCAAGCTGCTGCTGAACCAAGCGCCCTGATTGAAAAACCCACCCGGAGTCGACCCATGAGACACCATCCCGACGAGGCCATCGCCGAGTTGATGCGACACTGGGAGCGCTGGGTGGGGCTGGCCGCGCGCAGCCTGCAAGCGCGCGCCGACGCCGAGGACGCCGTCCAGCAGGCGTTGGTGCGCGCGGCCGACCAGCTCCACACGCTTGACGATCCCGAAAAACTCGAGGGCTGGTTCGCCACCATCGTGCGCCGCCAGGCCATCGACCAACTCCGCCGCATGAGCCGCGACGCCCACAAACGCCGCCGCCTGGCCGTCGAGCCCGCCCCCGATCTTCATCCGGCCCCCGACGCCAGCGACGCCACCTGCGCCTGCGGCATCGACGCGCTCGAAGATCTCTCCCCGGCCTACGCCGAGATCCTCACCCGCGTGATTCTCAACGACGAAGCGGTGCAAGACGCCGCCGACGCGCTCGGCATCAGCGACACCAACGCGTCTGTGCGCCTGCACCGCGCCCGAAAAGCCCTGCGCCAGGAGCTTCTGGAGCGCTGCGGCACCACCTCCACCCGCGAATGCTTAAGCTGCGACTGCCCCTGAGCCTCAGCCTCATTTTTTGATCTTCTTGATCTTCGGTGCCCCCGATGTCCACGATCCGCGTCCTCTACAAACTGCGCTGCCGCCCGGGCGATCTTCCAGAGCTCCAAAAAGCCTGGCGCGCTGTCGTCCAGGCCCACGCCCGCGCCGGCCACCAGACCCTGGAGAGCGTGCTGCTCGTCAACGCGCCCGATCCCGACGACGCGGCTTCCGTAAAAGCCCCGGAGTGGATCGTCGCCACCGCCATCTCCCGCTGGCAGAGCCGCCAGGCATGGGAGTCCCAGCGCACCGACGAGGTCGACGAGAACGCCTACGCCCGCTTCCGCGAGCTCTGCACCGTCGATGAAAAGATCGTCTTCGAGGAGCTCGACCTGCTGGTGGGCGGGCTGCCCGTCGCTCCAGGTGAACCATGAGCGATGAGCCCGATCCCGTTTCGCTGATCAAGGGGATCTTCGGTGTGGATGAGGCGCTCGCTGAAGATATTTTGCTGCTGACCCACTGGGTGGATCAGGAACTGGCCTGCGAGCAGTACGGCTACCCTAAAGACAACGCCATCCCCGCGCCGCTCAGCGAGCGGTTGGCGGACGCGGAGTACGTGGCGCGATTGCGGGCGGTGGCGTGTGATCATTGGGAGGTTGGGGAGGATCAGGTGCCTTTTTGAGGGGGCTCGTACTCGTAGCTCGTACTGATCCTCGTACTCGTAGCTCGTTCTCGTACTGGTCCTCGTACTCGTAGCTCGTTCTCGTGCTGGTACTCGTTCGATTTTTCATACTCGTGAATCTCCCAACGCGCTCACGAATCGCCCCTCATCGCGAACCCCGGCGCCCCACAACCCCACAACCACACAACCACCTAATACTGCTTGATTGATTCTTCCGATTTTGATTGCGGCCCTGGTCGAAGCCTGATCTAACGCGCTTATGGACATTTCAAACTTCACA
This sequence comes from Lujinxingia vulgaris, assembly GCF_007997015.1. Taxonomy (NCBI): domain Bacteria; class Deltaproteobacteria; order Bradymonadales; family Lujinxingiaceae; genus Lujinxingia; species Lujinxingia vulgaris. Next base: position 158 of record NZ_VOSM01000010.1, on the reverse strand, counting down.
TCCTCGTGCGCAGATCTCGAATCCTTCTGCGATTTCGTCTTCGGCGACTGTTCGGGCAAGCCGCTCAGGGCCAACCTCGGAGCGTGCGTTGAGGCGCGGCTGTCGACGGCCAAACGAAAGACCCATCAGCCGGCGGGGATTCAACTGGCCGCGACGCC